>CAZIHC010000160.1:0-5763 GCA_964538605.1 uncultured Herbinix sp.
AAATTTCCGCGTGCCTGTCGGAATGAATTTTGCCGAATTAGTTGAAGCAGCCGGCGGTTTTAAGTCAGAGCCTGAAAAGATTGTTTTTGGCGGACCGATGATGGGGACAGCCATGTATACATATAACGTACCCGTAACCAAGACAACCTCTTCGTTATTAGGGTTTGTTTAAGATGAGGCGGCGGTGGCAGAATCTGCCTGCATCCGGTGTGGAAAGTGCCATGAGCATTGTCCCCTTAATTTAATGCCTATACGGTTGCAGATGCATGCTCTTAATAACAATATTGAGATGTTTGAAAAAAGTTATGGAATGGAATGCTGCGGATGCGGTTGTTGCTCTTACGTATGCCCTGCCAAAAGAAGTCTTACACAGACAATTAATAAGACAAAGCAGCAAATCCTTGCTAAAAGGCAAGAAAAACATTAATTTAATCTGCTTACAGGCCATATATAGCAAGATAAATGCACAAAGTAGATGTTTAGAAAGAGGTGTAAACTTTGAGTGGTTTATATAATGTATCGGCAGCCCCTCACACCAGGAGCCCGATAACAACGAAAATAATAATGCAGGACGTTATAATTGCGCTGATACCTGCCTGTTTATTCGGAATATTTAATTTCGGATTAAGAGCTTTGCTTGTAGTATTGGCAACTGTTTTATCATGTGCAGTTACCGAATATGTATATTGCAGATTAATGAAAAAGCCGGTCAATCCATGGGATTACAGCGACGTGGTAACGGGACTGATTTTGGCACTTAATTTGCCGGTTTCTATCCCGATTTGGATGGCGGTACTGGGAGGAGTATTTGCCATATTAATCGTTAAGATGTTGTACGGCGGACTGGGACAGAATATCATGAATCCGGCATTGGCTGCCCGCGGATTTTTAATGATCAGTTTTCCTACAAGGATGGCTACATATGCTTTGGAAAAAACATCGTCGCCAGGTCTTAAAGATTTTTTAAGGGACGGAGCATTGGTGCTGGACGGTGTATCGGGAGCGACACCGCTTGGACAGTTAAAGGCAGGAGATACCGTTGATTTGTTAAAACTGTTTATAGGACATGTTGGGGGAACTATTGGTGAAACCAGTACCCTGTTCCTGCTTTTGGGAGCAGCATATCTGGTATATAGAAAGATTATATCTTTAAGAATTCCCTTAAGCTATATTTTATCTTTTGCCGTATTTGCCTTAATTTTTGGCAGCAAGGGTTTTGATACAAATTACCTGCTTGGGCAAATACTAGGCGGAGGCCTTATTCTTGGTGCGTTTTTCATGGCAACGGACTATGTTACCAGCCCGGCAACACCCAAGGGGCAGATCATATACGGTATTTTCCTCGGAATAATGACCGGTATATTCAGAATAATCGGATCGGGAGTAGAAGGGGTAACCTATGCAATCCTGTTAGGAAACCTTCTGGTACCGATGATTGATAATCTGACACGCCCGGTAGCATTCGGAAGGGAGCGTGCAAAGAATGACAAATAATAAGGAAAAGAAATCTTCAATAATAAAAGATGCTATAGCTTTAACCATTATAACAGTCATATGCAGTTTTGCTTTGGCTTTCGTATATGAAATAACAAAGACACCGATAAAGGAACAGGAAGAAGCAAAGAAGAATGCCGGATATAAGGCTGTTTTTGCGGATGCGGATAAACTGTTTACCGACGAAGAACTGGTAAGCAAGGCGGCAGAAACAGATCTTTCGGCTCTTGATTCGGATTTGGCCGGCGTAACTGTCGGAGACGTGATACAGGCTCTTGATGAAAACGGTAATTTACTCGGTTACATAGTAACTTCAAAAACCAGAGGATATGCCAGCACCATCAATCTGGCCATAGGTTATTCCCTGGACGGAACCGTAAAAGGTATAGAGTTTCTGGAGATAGGAGAAACCGTAGGTTTCGGTATGAACGCCGACACTCCGGAGTTTAAATCCGAATTTACGGGAGTTAAAACGGACCATTTTATCGTTAAAAAAGGCGGCGGGACCTCTGACAATGAAATTGATGTCGTAAGCGGTGCGACTGTAACAACCACAGCCGTCGTAAAAGCGGTTAACGGAGGGATTGCTTTCCTGAAAGAATATGCCGAAGGCTTAGGAGGTGCGGCTAATGAATAAATATCTTGACCGTTTGGTTAACGGCCTGTTTAAAGAGAATCCAATCTTTGTTATGATGTTGGGTATGTGTCCCACACTGGCTGTAACCAAATCGGCTATGAACGGAATCGGAATGGGATTATCCACTACAGCAGTATTAATAGTATCCAATGTTATAATTGCGGCACTCAGAAAACATATACCCGAAAAAGTAAGAATGCCCTATTTCATTGTGGTAGTGGCGTCCATGGTTACTGTTGTAGAGTTGCTGATTAAAGCGTATTTGCCTGATGTTAATGAAGCACTGGGTATTTATATCCCTTTAATCGTGGTAAACTGTATTATTTTCGGAAGAGTAGAGGCTTATGCTGCTAAAAACTCCGTAGGACTTTCGTTGTTTGACGGAATAGGAATGGGACTGGGATTTACCATAGCACTGGTTCTTATAGGATCTTTCCGCGAGCTTCTTGGTGCAGGTACTGTTTTTGATATCAGCGTAATGCCTGAAAGTTATGAACCTATTTCTATATTTGTACAGGCTCCCGGAGCCTTTCTGGTTCTGGCAATGCTTACAGCCCTGCAGAACAAACTTAGGCTCCCTTCTGCCACAAACGGTACGGCCAGAAAATCGGAACTTGCCTGCGGAGGCGATTGCGCTCACTGCAGCGCAGAAAGATTTACCTCTTTCCATAACAGTTCTGCCGACTCTTCAGACAAAAAAGAGTCAGTAAGGAAGGAGGATTAATATGAAGTCAGATTATTTTGTTAACCTGTTGTTAATTTTTATTAGCGGAGCATTAATAAATAACGTTATATTAAGCCAGTTTTTGGGGATATGTTCATTCCTTGGCATATCAAATAAAATTAAATCAGCAATTGGCATGGGACTGGCGGTAATTTTCGTTATTACCTCATCTTCAATTATATGTTACCTGCTCTATACCTTTATTTTGGCTCCACTGGATTTGGGGTATCTTAACACAATTGTATTTATTGCGGTAATAGCCTGCCTTGTGCAGTTTGTAGAAATGGTTATTAAAAAATACAGTCCGGCTCTTTATAATGCCCTGGGCGTATATCTTCCTTTGATTACTACCAACTGTGCGGTTCTGGGTGTTGCTCTTCTTAACGTAGAAAAAGGCTATGATTTGGTCGAGAGTATAGTAAACGGATTTGCCGCTGCTTTGGGCTATACCATATCTATAATCCTTATGGCTGGTATAAGGGAAAAGATGGAATATAATGATATTCCAAAAACTTTTAGAGGCTTCCCTATAACCCTGATAACAGCAACCCTGATGGCTATAGCCTTCTATGGCTTTTCCGGCCTTATTTAGGAGGAAGGATAGAATATGTTGAAAGTAAATATTATAGCGGCAATAGATTGGGCGACAATCAGTTATACAGACATTGCTGTAGCTACAGGTGTGGTAAGTATAGTTGGTCTTCTGATCGGTCTGTTCCTTGGGCTTGCTTCCAGCAAACTGGAAGTACCTGTAGACGAAAAAGAAGCTATGGTAAGAGAGCTTCTGCCCGGAGCAAACTGTGGCGGCTGCGGATATGCCGGATGTGATGCCTGTGCAAAAGCTATTGCATTGGGTGAAGCTCCCGCAAATGCATGTCCTGTAGCCAGTCATGATATTCATGTTGAAATTGCAAAAGTTATAGGCGGAAGTGTGGAAGAAACCGAAAGACAGGTTGCTTTTGTTAAATGTGCTGGTACATGCGACAAATCAAAAATAAATTCCACTTATTACGGACCGAAAGACTGTAAACTGGCAGCAGGGATAGGCGGAAACGGTTCCAAAGGATGCGGCTACGGCTGCATGGGATTCGGTTCCTGCGTCAAAGTATGTGCTTTTGATGCCATACATATCGTAGACGGAGTAGCGTTTGTAGATAAAGAAAAGTGCACAGCCTGCGGTATGTGCGTAGCGGAATGTCCGATTAATATAATAGAGCTGGTTCCCCAAAAGGCCAGGACTTATGTTGCCTGCAGTTCCAATGATAAGGGTAAGGATGTTAAAACGGTCTGCTCCATTGGCTGCATCGGCTGCAAGCTTTGTGAGAAAGCGTGCGAATATGATGCCATTCATGTGAATGATAACCTGGCAAAAATTGATTACGGCAAATGTACCAACTGCGGTGCCTGTGTAAAAGTCTGCCCGGTTAAAGTAATACAGCAGACGGCATAATGCTATTTAAATAACGTATAAATAATAAGCTGTCTCAAAACCGAAAATAGGGTCCGCTACATACAGCGACCCCGGAGTTTGCGACAGCTTTTTTATTTAAATATATTATAATTATGAAGTTATCTTTTTTATGTTTTTAACATATTCGCTTGGTGTCATACCGATTTTTTTCTTAAATATACGGCTGAAATAATTAGGATCTTTGTAGCCTACCATAAAACAGACTTCCTTAACGGTAAGACTGGTATTGGCTAAAAGCTCTTTTGCCTTTTTGACCCTAAGAATAGAAAGCCAATCGATGAAGTTAAACCCGGTATTCTTCTTGATAAGCTTGCTGAAATATTGCGGGCTGATATTTACATATTCGGCGACATCTTCAAGGGTTATTTCTTCTGCATAGTGAGCCTCAAGATATTCTTTTGTTGCCTGGACAATCTTGTTGGAATAATCTATAGAAATAGAATTTTGAGCTCGGACACATCCGGTGATTTTCACAAACTTCTGAAATGCCCATTCAATTAACTGATCACCTTCAAGTTCCATTAAAGTTTCAATGTTGCATGTATAATTATGATAATCGGCATCCTCAAAACTGTCCAGTCTGGCTGCGTGGGTTGCCAGTACAAGAATTTCAATAATTTTGTTCCTTTTGGCATCGTCACTTAAGTGCTTAATTCTGTTCATTATGAGGCTGAAATAGTCGTATGCATCCGCTTTCCTGTGCCGGATTGCATTGATCATTTGCTTTTCGGCCTCTTTATATTCGTAAAAACTGTGATTTTTATATTTATCCAGATCCTGAACATGGATTATTTCTCCGGCATTGCAGTAATGCATGCATGAAAGTGCTTCCATTAAAGATATATTAATTGAGTGTATGCTTTGCACACTGCCGATTCCTGCCATTAATTTTATATTAAATTTGTTATGAATGGCATCAATTAGCTTTTTTGCGGTACAAATGCTTCTGGATTTTGTATCCAGCCCCGGAGCTAATTTATTGGGTCCTTCAGTTACCAAAATACTGATTTGGTTTTGCAGCATAGGTCCGACAGCGGATGTAACTCCTTTCAATTCGTTTTTAATTAAGTAATATAATGCCAATTCGTCGATATCAAAATCTATATTGCTGGTTTTTTCCTTTGGAAGAAATTCAAGCTGTATAACATAACCGAGATCTTTAAGATTAAGTATATTTCTGAAGACGCTTAGCTCTTTATGGGAGGTACCGCGAAAAAACAATGAAAAGACAAAACTTCTTTCCACGTATGAAAAAAGGTCTGTTTGAGAAAGTGCTTCGTTTGCTTTAAGCATTTCATTGTGAAGGCTTTCCCAAAATTCTTTATTTAAATCATTATAATATTTGTCAATGGTATTCATATGTATTATTCCACTCCTTAAGCGATAGTGTCAAGAAGTTTGTGTAAACTACTTCTTGTATGTATAAGTTAGTTTTCA
>CAZIHC010000161.1:0-5761 GCA_964538605.1 uncultured Herbinix sp.
AAAGGATCTACAAACGATGCTTTTGATAAATCAAGGCCTTCGGCTCTTTTTATAATTTCTTCTTCATTACCTACCAGAACAATATCTGCAATCCCTTCCGCCAAAACAGTGTTGGCTGCTTCAAGGGTCCTTCTGTCCCATGTTTCAGGCAAAACAATAGTCTTTTTATTTTGTTTTGCTCTTAATTTGATGTCATCAATAAAGCCCATGCTGGTTCTCCTTCCTTTAACTACTTATTTATATATAAATACACATTATTAAAACCCACAAATTTGATTATAGAACAAATATAAAATTGATACAAGTCTTTTTAACTCCAAAATGCTTTGTTTTTATACTTTTTCCCTCTTTTTATACATTTTTCCTCAAACTTAACCATATATTGTATATAATTTAACAAATAATAATAAGACAAGTTCGGTATATAGTTTTAGCATATGTCATAGGCACTATACAAAAATGTACGGTCTAAGTATAATATAGTTAATCGAACGGTAATTTGCCGATTTTTTAAATAAAAGCAAAATTTTGGAAGGTTGGAATTTAATGAAGGTTGTAGGTCTTATTACAGAATACAATCCGTTTCATAACGGTCATAAATATCATATAGAAAAAGCAAAAGAATTAACCGGTGCAGATTATGTTATAGCCGTAATGAGCGGTAATTATGTGCAAAGAGGTACTCCGGCAATAATAAATAAATATGCCCGAACCATGATGGCTTTGAATAACGGAGTGGATTTAGTGTTTGAACTGCCGGTCTGTTATTCCACAAGCAGCGCTCAGTATTTTGCATTGGGGGCCGTTGCCCTGTTAAGTCGTTTGGGTGTCATAGATTATATATGTTTCGGAAGTGAATGCGGTGACATTGAAATCCTTCAGGAAACAGCAAATCTTTTTATTAACTCACCGAATAATTTTCAAACCTTACTGTACTCATATATTAAAGAAGGTTTTTCTTATCCTGCTGCCAGGGCAAAAGCGGCCGAATGTATTCTTACTCCTGATGAAAACGAAAAAAACACCGAACTTCTTAAAGTAATTTCAGAACCGAACAACATTCTTGGTATTGAATATATCAGGGCATTACGGCAAATAAATTCTAGCATAAAGCCGTTAACAATAAAAAGATATAAGGCGGGCTACCACGATAAAACCATTTACACCGGCTCATCAGATGTACCTGATGACAATAAAGATTGCATAAGCTCAGCCACCGCTATCAGAAATGTACTGGAAAATCCCAGGAAGATTGAAGAACTGCCGGTTATTAAAATCAGTGTTCCCGAATGGGTATATGTTTACCTTTCAGATAATTATAACGTCACATACCCCATTACAATAGAAGATTTTTCAAGCATAATTAAATATAAACTTATGTCCGAGAGTAATGATGAACTTATGACCTATCTGGATTTATCATCAGACCTGGCGGACCGTATAAAAAATACCGATTTGACGGAATGCAGTGTTTCAAAACTATCTATGGATATTAAATCAAAAAATGTAACCCTGACCAGAATTAACAGGGCTCTTATACATGTTCTTTTAAATATAAAAACAGAAACATTTAAGGAATATATAAATGACGGTATTATATACTACGCAAGAATTTTGGGAATGAAAAAGGAGACCTCCCACCTTGTCCGAATGATAAAAAAACATGGAGATATACCGGTTATTACCAAAGTCGCAAACTCATACCGACAACTTGATTCCAAAGGAATGAGCATGCTTAACCAGGATATATTTGCTTCCCACCTTTATAATCAGGCTGTTTATGCCAAATTTTATACAGTCATCCCCAATGAATATAAATATGGTATCTGTATACTATAAACGCCCCGATATCGGGGCGTATTTTATTATTTTCTCATAATTCTCGCCAAAAAACTTTTGGATAAAATGTATTTACATAAGCTTTTTGTTTGTCTGTTCAATAAGGTATCGGTTATTCTCTGGCAGCTGATCCTTATTGCCGGTGCAAATGTTGAAAACAGTGAAAAACCAATAATAACAACAAATGATTTAATAACATCTAACAGAAGTATTTCTTCAAAAACATATTCCCCACCCAGTGTATAACTAATTGCACCGGAACCCACATAAATTCCTTTTATATTAATACAGGCAACAATAACCAAAGCCACACCAAAAGCAAAAAGCCAAAAAACGAAAGACAGTATTGCAACTTCCAAAAAAACAATCTGAAAATTTCATCTGTAAGACCATACAGGATTACATTGTCTTGCTTAATTTTTTTGTCACTGCCGGAAATATTCATTATTGCATTCTTGCGAAGGCCATAAAACACATGGCTGATTTCTTCCTTGCTCTTAGAAATAAAATCTTTAAGTATCTTAACAGCCATTTTATTCTCTTCATGTTTATTTATATCAAAGGATGAATCATTTAGAAACTTACCAGCTGAAAAATTCCCCATGTTTCGTGTGCTTTCCCATTCTAACCGCCACATGACCTGATTGCAGATTCACATATCCACGCAGGGTTTGAGTATATACACCATTCATGGTTGCATCTGTAAGGAAAAGCAAAAGTGATGATAAGAATATTACGATTCCAAGTAAAACGGTTCTTTTCCTGTTTATAATAACATTTCTTATTGCAATTTTAATCGGAATTCTCAACAGATAAACCTCCTTCTATTCTAAAAAACCGCACCTTAAAATGTTATTTTACCAACATTTTAGGTGCGGTTTTAATTGAAATAATTTTATTAATTTATATCGGTTTACATAATAAAATTATACCAAAAAAGTTCATATTTTACATTAAACCTCTATAAAGATATTATCTTTTCTTTATTTCAGCATCAGTTCTTCCAGCTGGTCCAGTAGTTCCCCAAACAGCTTCAGTGCCTGGTTAACCGGATCTTTGGTACTCATATCAACACCGGCTATTTTCAGCAGTTCAATAGGATAGTTTGATCCGCCGCTGCTTAAGAAACGGATATAATCATCCACTGCCGGTTTACCTTCCTGAAGAATCCGTCTTGATAAGGCGATAGCCGCAGAAAATCCGGTTGCATACTGATAAACATAAAAGGCTTTATAGAAATGAGGAATTCTTGCCCATTCCATATCTATTTCAGGATCAATGACAATATCGTTTCCGTAGTATTTTACGTTGAGATCATGATAAATCTTGCATAAAGTCTCCGCTGTTAAGCTCTGGCCTTCCTGTACCATCTTATGGGTAATCATCTCAAATTCGGCAAACATTGTTTGTCTGTAAAGAGTACCCCTGAACGTATCCAGGAAGTGATTAATCAGATATGCCTTCATCATTTTATCGTCTGTTGTCTTAAGCATATGATTTATCAATAAAGCTTCGTTGCAGGTAGAGGCAACCTCGGCTACGAAAATCTTATATCCGGCATAAACAAAAGGCTGGGTCTTATCGGAATAATAGCTGTGGATGGCATGACCCATCTCGTGAGCCAAAGTAAAGACGTTGTCAAGACTGCCATTGTAGTTTAAAAGCACATAAGGATGAGTTCCGTATGCTCCCCATGAATAAGCCCCGCTTCTCTTATTCTCATTTTCATAAACGTCAATCCAACGGTTATTAAATCCTTCCTGAAGAACTTTCTGATAATCCTCCCCGAGCGGCTTAAGCCCTTCTGCAACAATCTTTTTGGCTTCCTCAAACGGTATATCCATATTAATTTCCTTGACAAGAGGAGCATAAATATCATACATATGGAGTTCATCAAGGCCTAAAATCTTCTTTCGCAATGAAATATACCTGTGCATAAGGCCTAAATTATCATGAACAGCTTCTATCAGATTTGTATAAACACTTACGGGAATATTGGATGCATCCAAAGCTTTCTCCAGATTGGAGCCGTATTTTCTTGCCTTTGTAAAAAACAGTTCCTGTTTTATATTTGAACTGAAAGTAGCAGCCAGAGTGTTTTTAAAATTTCCATAAGTTTCATATAATGCCTTAAAGGCATCCTGTCTTACCCTTCTGTCGTTGCTTTCCATTAATCTTATAAACCTGCCGTGGGTAATCCTGACTAAGTTTCCGTCTTCGTCCTTTATTTCAGGGAATCTTATATCGGCGTTATTAAATTTTGAATAAATATTATCGGGACCGGATGCCATGTCCCCTGCATCTGCCAAAAGAGCTTCCATTTCGGCATTTAGTATATGGGGTTTGCGGCGGAGGATATTTTTCAGATAAAAGTCATATAATCTTAAACCTTCTTCCTCCTGCATATACTTTTGCAATGTATCCTCGGATATCGTTAAGATTTCCGGTGTTGCAAAGGATAAAGCCGATTCCATCTGAACCAGCAGCAATCCTGCCTTATCGGCCAAATCCTGATATACGGAATTTGCTGTATCCTCATGATATCTTTGATTTGCATATACATATACTCTATCCATCAAGATGCCCAGTTCATCGGACAGCTTTAAAAATTCCAGCAAATTTTTTGCCGATTCTACAAGCCTTCCCTTGTAGCTTTCGGCCTTTGGCAAAAGTTCCTTAATTTTATTGTACTCTTTCTCCCACAATTCATCCGTTGCAAATATATCTTCAATTGCCCAGGTAAATTGTTTATCAACTTCACTTCTTTTGGGTAAAGTATTGCTTTGTGCCATAAAATTTCTCCTTTCAGTAAATAAATATATTTTAAATCATTGAATAATCTAAAATACATATCAATAGATTATACTAAACATCCTTTGATTATCGGAGACAGAAAATGAAATCCATAAATAGATATAAAAACATCCTTTCAAAAGGATTTATTTTACTTTTATTTATACTTATGTTTTCTTATCCCCATGCATCCTATAAAGGTGCCAGTTCCGGCCTTATGCTCTGGTTTCTGAATGTCCTGCCTGCATTGCTTCCTTTTATAATCGTATCAAATATGATGATTATGTTAAATATTGCCGGGAAAATAAGCCGCATATTATACCCGTTTCTTGGCAGGTTATTTCATGTCAGCCCGGACGGTTGCTATCCCATTCTGATAGGTTTTTTATCGGGTCTTCCTATGGGAGCAAAATCAACAGCGGATTTGGTTGAGGCTGAAAGGATTGATATCAATGAAGGTACCTTCCTGCTTAGTATGTGCAATAATGCCAGCCCCATATTTATTATGAATTACATTGCGGCAAACCAGTTAAAAATGCCCGACCTGCGTGTAAAACTTTTTTTCATTATCTACGGTTCATCAGTTATTAGCGCTCTTCTTTACCGGGCATATAAAAATATACATAAAAAAATAATCAGAATCAGCGAAATCAATAAAAAAACCGCCGGAATAAACGGCGAATATGTATCCGTGCGGTTTTCCTTTGATATACTGGATAAATCAATATTAAACGGATTTGAAGTAATAACCAAAATCGGAGGTTATATAATTCTTTTTTCCATACTCGCCCAAATTATCAATGAAATCGGTTCCGGTTTCGGTATATATAAAGCTTTAGTTATGGGAATCCTTGAAATAACAACCGGAATCGACCAAATATGTAAACTTCCTATAGACACCAATATAAAAATAGTCTTGGTTTCAGTACTTACCTCTTTTGGGGGGTTATCCGGCCTGGCACAAACCAAAAGTGTACTTGGCAAATCAAGACTATCTATTAAATCCTATATTTCCGTTAAAATTTTCAGTGCCTTAGTTGCTATGGTATTGTCGTTTTTATATGTATTTTTTATAAAAAAATAATTATGGCTCAATATCATTCAAAAATGTATTCTCATCAAAATTATA
>CAZIHC010000162.1:0-5753 GCA_964538605.1 uncultured Herbinix sp.
CCTGTGAAATATTTATTTCCTTTGCAACTTCCATCTGTGTTTTTCCTTCGAAAAACCTAAGCTTTATAATATTATATTCTCTCGGAGGTAGCTTCTTCATGGCCTCCTTTAAAGATATGGTTTCAATCCAGTTCTCCTCTCTGTTTTTCTTATCGCTGACCTGGTCCATAATATACAGGGCATCCCCGCCCTCAACATATACAGGGTCATACAGCGATACAGGGCTTTGGATTGCATCAAGGGCATATACTATTTCTTCTTTGCTTATGCCGATTTCTTCGGCTATCTCACTGATTGTCGGCTCTTTATCATTCTTTTTTGCCAAAGCTTCCTTGGCATAGATTGCCTTATATGCCGTATCCCTTAAAGACCTGCTGACACGGATTGCATTGTTGTCTCTTAGATATCTTCTAATTTCACCGATTATCATCGGAACGGCATAGGTGGAGAATTTCACATTTTGCGTTACATCAAAGTTGTCTATGGCCTTCATCAAACCTATACAGCCGATTTGGAACAAATCGTCTACATTTTCGTTGCTGTTGGAGAACCGTTGAATAATAGACAGAACCAGACGTAAATTACCTTTTATATAAGCCTCCCTTGCCTCCTTGTCGCCCTTTAAAATCCTTTGGAAAAGTTCTTCCTTTTCACTGTTTTTCAGCAATGGCAGCTTGGATGTATTTACGCCACATATCTCTACCTTATAAAGAGCCATAACGAAACCTCCGAATCATTATGTCGTTAATATTTTTTGCTAACATAATGATTCACTTTTTAATGGCTCTTTATACGGTTATTTGAAATGTAATAATTTCCATAATAATTTATATTATTCCATTATTCCATTCTGACCATTTCTTTCTTTAAACGTTTTATAATCTTTTTTTCCAATCTGGATATATATGATTGGGAAATTCCGAGAAGATCCGCCACTTCTTTCTGTGTTTTTTCGTTGCCGTCATCGTTGCTTAATCCAAATCTCAAATCTACTATAATTCTCTCTCTTTCGGATAATTTCGATAAAGCTTTTCTGAGAAGTTTGCGGTCCACTTCTTCTTCTATATTTCGGTATATAACATCTTCATCGGTTCCCAGAATATCCGACAGCAAAAGTTCATTTCCGTCCCAATCCACATTTAAAGGCTCGTCAATAGATACTTCCAGTTTAGTTTTATTGTTGCGCCTTAAATACATAAGTATTTCATTTTCTATACAACGGGAGGCATATGTGGCCAATTTAATATTTTTATCCGGGTTGAAAGTATTTATGGCTTTAATCAAGCCTATGGTGCCGATTGATATTAAATCCTCCACACCCACACCTGTATTATCGAATTTTTTTGCTATGTAAACTACCAGTCTTAAGTTATGCTCCACCAAAATTGCTTTAACTTCCGCATCCCGTTCGGTGCCAAGCTCATTTATGATTTCGGCTTCACGCACGGCATCGAGCGGAGGAGGCAGTATTTCAGCACCACCTATGTAATGAATATCGCCCTTTTGCCCGAATAGAATTGATCTTATATCAGGTATCATTCGAATCTTGAACTTATTAGGTATTGACAACTTTAACAGCATATTTTACCTCCCCATAACTTTCACTAATTAGCCCATAAACTTTACAGCAGTTCCTTATGTAAAATCACATGGTAATCCTTACCTTCGGTCAGAGGGTTATCACATATTGCGGCTGTCACCTTTTCATTGCAAATAACTTCTTTCCCTGTATGTATCATTACCTTATCAAGACAGACACCAAGCAGCATCCCGCTCTTTCCCACACTCCTGTAAGGAATAAAGCTAAAACTTTTTATCTTATCCGCTTGCTTTTGCCAGTGAAAATCCTTTGCTTTCCCCTCCAAAAAGCTTTTGGCTTCATCCATGTAACTTTTTATTTCAGGTGTCATAAGCTGTTCCATAACTGTATTTTCCATAACCATAACAGGCTTGCTTCGAAGCGGGTCATACAGGCAGTTTCCGGTATCCATAAGCCCTTTGGTTTTAACCTTACGGTCATTTAAAACCAATTCCACATCATATATTAATGGCCTGTGAAGCTGATACAGCCGAAAAAGCCAAATTAAAAACATAGCGGTTACTCCGCCTATTACTGCCGCCACACAAACATATAAAATAGGTATATTACTGAAAGTAACTCCCCTGCCGATGTTAAACAAATATAACCTCAAATTTGTATGATAATATATAGCGTTTATAAATCCTCCGAAAAAATATGTAATTAAATTCAAAACAACCCATTGCTTAAAAAGATCCGCTGCTTTCAATTTTCCGAATGCAACTATGATCATCAGCAATGAAGCAGCCACATACATCACAATGAACTTAACTAAATAATTTATCCATGGAAAAATACTTAAAATTACAGCAAAACCTGCTCCAAGTGAAGCAGCCGATACCATCCTTAACAGGCTGCTGCTCTTTTTACCGGCTTTTTTTAATATAAAAATTAAAATTACATCAAATAAAAAATTTAAAAGAAACACTATATCCGGATAAACTTCAAGGTACAACATTCACCTCCGGTTTATAAACTTGTTTATGTGTATAATTATAACTTGTTTGAAACATATAATTTGTCAATTTCTGGATATAGTGTCAGTTTTTTTGTTTACTAAATTTTACATTTGTAGATTAAAAACCTTATTATAAGACTAAGTAAAAACGTATTGTCCATAAAATCCCCTATCAGACTATATTAAGTTTATTTGTAACAACTCCATATATTGTAAACAGAACCGGGCATATCAAAAGCTGTCGTTTTAAATACAAAAAAAGACTCCATGCCAAGTGATAAATGTTTTTGTAAAAAGCTTAATCACTTGTCACTGAGTCAATTCCAAGTAAAGTACTCAATTATTTTTAAAATCATACGGGGTTCATCATATAATCAGCCATATCATTCATAAATTAAGGGTTAAAACATTATTCAAATCCGTATATTTTTGAATGGATTTCCTTAATATTCTTTTCAAAATCTATTCCCAGGACTGCCATCTTATTTATACGTAAGTTTTTATATGAATTACTGACAGGAACAGTCAACTGTTGCAATTCATAAGAAGCATATGTGGGTAGTGACAAAATCAAAGAGAATATTTCCCCTTCAGTTAAGTTGGTTGTAACTTCCGGCAGTATTTCGTTCATTAAACCGTTAAGTTTTGCTAAGCTTAACCCTTTAACTCCGTTAAAAATCTTTTCCAAAACCTCTCTTTGCCTGGCTGTTCTGGCAAAATCCGTACCTATATAACGGTTTCTGACATATCCAAGGGTTTGCTTGCCGTTTAAAAGATAAGTTCCGGGCCCGATTAGCTTATCAAGGGCTTCGTCCTGGCCTTTTAACCGGTTAAGCTCTTCAATATACTTGTTTATGATAGGGACTTCTTTATCCGTAACGTCCAGAGTAATTCCGCCTACAGCGTCAACTATTTCTATAAAAGCATAAAAATCTACCGAGACAAATCTGTCTACTTTTATTTTAAAATTCTGCTCAATCGTATCCATAAGAAGGCCGGCTCCCCCAAGTGCATATGCTGCATTTATACGGTTATTTTTCTTGCCAGGTATCTTAAGATAAATATCTCTTAGAATTGATGTAGCCGTTATGGTTTTTTTCTTTTTATTTATGGATACGATTATCATAGCATCCGATCTACCGGAACCACCTTTTTTTCTGGTGTCACTTCCGATGAGAAGAATATTGGTCACATCATCATCACTGACAATCGGGGTCTGATTATCCTCCATATTTTTTCGTATCTGTTCTTCTATCAAATCAATTTCTTCTTTAGGCGAATCCGAAATATCGGCAGTTAAATCTTCCGGCTCGGGCTCTAACTGCGTTTCGTCAATGTATATCTCTTCTATAGCTGAAACTATGTTAATCTTTTTTATGTATGAGCGAATAATGAAATATCCGGTGACTATAACAACAAAAATAATTGAAAGGATTGAAATACAAGTTATTAAAAGAGTTGTTTTTATATTTTTCTTCGTTTTGCCCTTCATATTTATTACCTCGTTAATTGATTTAACCTTAATTCTTTTAAATAAACATTTTTAAGTAAGCTCCTGCTTAACTTTTTTATTAAATTTGCTAAATTTGCCATATATTTTATTAAATATTTCTAGTACAAGCTCTTCTTTTACTATAATTAAGGTAATGAAATAAAAAGTGAAAAACATAACCGATGAAAGAAGTATTATGCTGAAATTATTTATCTTTAAGACTTTTAACCATACCGATCCAATAATTCCAATTAACAAAGCACATATCAATTTCAAATAATTTATCTGTTTAAAAAATTTTTTAATTTCAACATCCATAGATAAATATTGAAAAATTAAAACAGCAAATTCTGCTATAACAGTACCAATAGCTGCACCCGATGAAACGTATTTCGGAATTAATAAATAATTTATAACTACATTGACTATAGCCCCAATTATGACACTATACAGTACAATTTTTTCTTTTCCCAACGGAACTAAAATTTGAATACCCAATATATTTGTGATACCAATAAAAAGTATAGCAGGCATTAATAATTGCAGCGGTAGAATTGATCCCGAATATTTCGAGCCTGACAAAAAATATATACATTCTTTTGCATATAATGCAAAATAAGCCATAATTGGCGTTGCAATTATAAATACAAAATTGAGTGCTTTTTTACTTATATTTTTAAACTCATCATATAATCCATGCTCAATATAATAAGATACTCTTGGCAATAATACTGTTCCAAGAGAAGTTACTATGCTTACTAATATATTTTTTACTCTAATAGCTGCATTATAATAACCAACATCAATGTATGTGGACATAAAACCTAGCATCAATGTATCCATATGAGTATAAATCGTAGTTGCACAGGTCATTGCAAAGAAAATTCCAATCGGTTTAAGATGTTTTTTTACGTTATAATTTCCAACCGGCCTCAAATCAATATATTTATAAATATTTATCATATTAAATATATTTGATGCTGATGTTGCAAATATAGAAATCCCGCCATATAAAACATAATCTTCTTTATCATGAATCACAATAAACATTAAAATTAATGCTATAAATTTTAAAATAATCGATCTTACAGTTATATATGTGTATTGTTCAAGAGCTTTATATAACCATTCCATACCAATGGCATTAAGTATTATTGTAAAACTTACAATAATGAAAAGAACACGGTCTTCTTTTAATTTTTCTATAAATATTAATGCAACGGCCAAAGCAGCATATGAAATCACACTGGTTATTAAATTGATAAATATTAATTCATGTGCAGTTCTGGTTAATTCCACCCTATTATCTCTTACTTTTGCACATGCCCGTATCCCGTAAATAGGAATTCCAAGTTGTGCAAACAATGAAAAATATGAAATAAATGATATAGCAAACGATACTCTTCCTGTCCCTTCCGGCTGCAAAATCCGGGATACATACGGAAAAGATATAAGGGGGAAAACAAAAGATGATATCGTTAATAAAACATTCATTATAAAATTAAGTTTTATTGATTTTTGTGCAACTGTTTTTGACATACAAATTCGGTTAATCTCCTTTTATTAAATTATATTCTAAGCTTCTGCTAAAACTTTTATCATTTAGTAAAATCAGAATAAAAACAACTATATATTGATATGAAACCAATATTATAGTAAATAAAAAGATGAACATTACTACATATATAAAAAAGTCCAAATTATGGATCTCTATAGCATTCTTT
>CAZIHC010000163.1:0-5751 GCA_964538605.1 uncultured Herbinix sp.
TATTAACTTCTATATTAACAGTCCGGGTGGATCCGTGACTGCCGGTATGGCAATTTACGATACCATGAGATACATCAAATGTGACGTATCAACCATATGTATTGGTATGGCTGCAAGCATGGGAGCATTTTTGCTGGCAGGAGGCACAAAGGGAAAACGTTTTGCTTTACCTAATGCCGAAATCATGATCCATCAACCTTCCGGCGGTGCCAAAGGTCAGGCAACAGACATTAAAATAATTGCGGATAATATTATAAAAACAAAGAGAAAACTTAATCAAATATTGGCAGAGAATACGGGCAAACCACTGGAAGTTATTGAGGTGGATACTGAAAGAGACTTCTACATGTCAGCCGAAGAAGCATTGGAATACGGTATAATTGACGGAATATTGACTCACAGATAACTACCGGTGTATTTTGCGCGTTAAAGAAAACGAGGTGAATTGGCAATGGCAGGAAAATCAGATGACAGAAAGCAGCTTAGATGTTCCTTTTGCAACAAGACTCAGGATCAAGTCAGAAAATTGATTGCCGGACCGGGAGTTTATATCTGTGATGAATGCATAGAAATATGCAGCGAAATCATAGAAGAGGAATTTGACGGCTATCCAGCTGCGGATACTGATATAAATTTGCTTAAACCGGTTGAAATTAAGAATTTCCTGGACCAGCACGTTATCGGACAGGAAGAAGCAAAAAAAGTGCTTTCGGTAGCTGTATACAATCACTACAAGAGAGTGCTTTCGGAAAAAGATTTGGATGTTGAAATACAGAAAAGCAATATTTTAATGATAGGACCTACCGGCTCAGGAAAAACATATCTGGCACAGACATTGGCCAAGCTTCTTAATGTGCCTTTTGCAATTGCAGATGCAACTGCCTTGACGGAAGCAGGCTATGTCGGCGAGGATGTTGAAAATATTCTGCTGAAGCTGATACAGGCTGCCGATTACGATATTGAGCGCGCTCAGTACGGTATTATATATATTGATGAAATTGATAAGATAACCAGAAAATCGGAGAATACATCGATTACCAGAGACGTATCCGGCGAAGGAGTTCAACAGGCACTGTTAAAAATATTAGAGGGGACCATTGCCTCCGTTCCTCCTCAGGGGGGAAGGAAACATCCTCATCAGGAATTTATACAGATAGATACGACCAATATATTGTTTATTTGCGGTGGGGCTTTTGATGGGCTTGAAAAAATAATTGAAGCCAGAATCGGTCAAAAGTCTATAGGGTTTAATGCTCAAATATCCGAAAAGAACAAAAAAAATATCGGGGAACTCTTCCGTCAGGTGATGCCTCAGGATTTGATTAAATTCGGGCTGATACCGGAGTTTGTAGGACGACTTCCTATATGCGTTGCGTTGGATGCCTTAGATGAGGCCGCGCTTGTGCGTATTTTGGTGGAGCCGAAAAACGCCATTACAAAGCAGTATAAAAAACTGTTTGAGATGGACGGTGTAGAGCTTATATTTGAAGACGATGCCATAGAGGAAATTGCCAAGAAAAGTTTCAGCAGAAAGATAGGTGCCAGAGGGCTGCGGTCAATTATTGAAGCTGCCATGATGGATGTTATGTTTTCTATACCGTCGGAAAACGACGTAGTGAAATGCATTATAACCAGGGATGTTATTTTGGGAAATGAAAAGCCCAAACTTATCAGGTCAGAAGAGAGTGTGGTAAGAAAACCTCCTCTTAAAAGGTCGTCAAAAAAAAGTAAAGGCGAAATTGCATAATAACAAATAAAAGTGAGTAACCCGGACTCCTAAGTAAGTTTTGGCTTATAAGGAGTCTGGATTGCTCATTTTTCTGATTTTAAAAGTGTCAGGGAACAGGAGGTGAAAGGGATGATAATAAAAAGCGTAAATCTTGAAACGGTATGCGGAATTCGCAGTGTACTGCCGGAAAACGATAAGCCTGAGATTGCCTTCGCGGGCAAGTCCAATGTAGGAAAGTCATCGCTTATTAATTCCCTGGTAAACCGAAAAGCCTTGGCAAAGACATCATCGCAGCCGGGAAAAACCCAGACCATAAATTATTATAATATTAATGACGCTTTATATTTTGTGGATCTGCCAGGCTACGGATTTGCAAAGACGTCGGCCGTATTAAGGGAACAGTGGGGTAAGATGGTCGACAGATACCTGACAAGTTCAAAACAGCTTAAGGTAATATTTTTGCTTGTGGATATCCGTCATGAGCCGTCACAAAATGACAAGCAAATGTATGACTGGATGGTTTATCATGGTTTTGATCCGGTGATTATAGCTACTAAACTGGATAAGATAAAAAGAAGTCAGGTAAACAAACATATAAAATTGATAAGAGAAGGCATCGGTGCAGGACCGGAGACAAAAATATTCCCATTTTCTTCCCTTACGAAACAGGGGAAAGATGAAATATGGGAATATATTGAAAATGTTTGTGGATTATATAATGAAAAACAGCAGGAATCCAAAGAGGAATAAATGCCCGTAAAATCAGCTAAGAAGTACAGACATAAGGTAAGCGTAAACTTCCGAACTCTTTTCGCTCCAGTTGTTGCATATAGCGGCTGCTTCTTTTTCTGAAGGGACAATTAATGATAAGTCAATAATGTGTGAATCTCTTTCTATAACACTGAGTTTTACGGCGAATTCACCCTTTTTAACCTGAAAATAGTCTGCAGGTGTGGAAACTTCTTCCTTAAGTTTATATTTATTCTGCGAAAGGTATTTTTCTATATCTTCTTTTATTCCCGATGAAATCATGTTATCAAAAAATTTCAGTGTTTCACTGCCGCTTTCGGTTATACTGTAAAGCGAACTGTTGCGTATTGTTTTTACGACTATAAACTCTTCGTCCAAAAGCTCGGAAATAGCTCTTTGAATATTAAAATAATTGGTATATTCCTTTTCTAATATAAAAGCTGTCAATTGAGCATTGGTCAGGGGAAAGTCCACTCTGCTTAAAATATATAGTATTATGAGCTTATATAACATAAAAGTATCTGACTGCATTAAACCCCTCCTGTTTTATAATGTTTACCTTGCCATGAATCCCTTTCCTTCATTCTGCTGTTAAGAGTGTTTAAAACCAACTTTTTATTGGCACTCCATAAAGGGGCCAAAAGAATTCTTTTTGGGCCGTCGCCGGTAAGTCTGTGAATTACCAAATCCGGTGACAGATGTTCAAGGCATGTTATTACAAGATCTATATATTCATCCATGGTTATGGAATAGATTAACTTGCCTTCCCTGTATAATCGGCCAAGGTCGGTGCCCTGAAGGATATGAAGCAGTTGCAGCTTTATTCCCTGAACCAGGTTTTTTTCGGCAAGATTGCTTATATATTCCATGGTTTTTAACATATCATTTTTTGATTCCTTTGGCAAGCCAAGAATTGTATGGACTATTATATCTATGCTTTTACTATTGAGTCGCTTAACAGCTTCTTCAAAAACGGGAAGTTCATAGCCCCTTCGTATCCATCGCGCGGTATCTTCATGGATGGTCTGAAGGCCAAGCTCTACCCATACCGGTTTTATTTTATTGAGATTGTCAAGCAGGGCTATTACATCATCATTGAGACAATCAGGCCTGGTGGCGATGGACAGTACCGCTATATCCGGGTGATTTACTGCCTCGGTAAAAATTTTTTCAAGATAAGAAACCGGACCGTGGGTATTGGTGTAAGCCTGAAAATAAGCAATATATTGCATATTGCTGTTAGATGACAGTTTTTTGCTGACTAAAGCTTTGGCTTCTTCTATTTGGTCTGAGACAGACAGGACGGGGGTGGCGCTAAAATCTCCCGAACCCCCTTCACTGCAAAATATACAGCCTCTGGTATCAATTGTTCCGTCTCTGTTTGGACAGCTTAAGCCCGCATTTAAAGAAAGTTTATATAATTTTTTGCCGAAAGTTTTCTTCAGTTCATAATCCAATGAATGATATCTTTTACCGTTCCAAAACGTTTTTCTATTAAATTGATCACACATAAAATCATCCTCTTGAAAGGGGGTTAAGGTAGTTTAATTATTGTTATCATATCATTACCGTTTTGCCAAATCAAGCAGTGCAAAAAGTATAGAATTGAAAATATTTTACTTTCTTTTAAAAAGGTGTATAATTTAAAAAAGAGATGTTAAAAAACAGAAAGATCGCTCATATTTTCACATATTTTCTAAATCATTTCTGTTCCCATGTTCATCAGACAAAAATCCAAGAAATTGTTAAAGGAGCTGAATATATGGATAATCTATATGAATCGATGACGCTTGTCAAATTAAGGGAATGCGCCAAAGAAAAAGGATTGAAGAACTTTTATTCGCTTAAAAAAAGTGAATTAATAGAATTATTATTGGAACATGATAAAGAAAACACCAAGGATAACAGTAATAATGAGAATATA
Organism: uncultured Herbinix sp.; assembly: GCA_964538605.1. Lineage (GTDB taxonomy): Bacteria > Bacillota > Clostridia > Lachnospirales > Lachnospiraceae > Mobilitalea. The sequence goes on from CAZIHC010000163.1 coordinate 4,404, forward strand.
AATGATGACATTAAGGAAAAGAATAAAGAGACTGGCAAAGAAGCAGACAAAGAGGGAAACAAGGATAGCAATAAAGAGATAAAAGATAAAAAAGAAAATAACAAAGAAGCCATAAAGGAAATCAGTAAAGAAGCTAATGCCGAAGAAGCAAGTTCTGCCGTTCAAAATTCCGCTCAGAACAGAGATGAAAAGAAACCTTTTATTCATATAGAGCTGGAGCAGCTTGACAGCGGAGAGACCAAGGAAGGGATTCTTGAGGTGCTGCCGGACGGATATGGTTTTATAAGGTGCGACAATTATCTTCCGGGGGAAAATGACGTATATGTATCTCCCGCACAGATAAGAAAATTTAATCTTAAAACAGGAGACATTGTTACCGGCAATACCAGGATTAAAAGTCAGAATGAGAAATTTTCGGCTCTTTTGTATATCAAGGAAGTAAACGGTTTCCCTCCTACAGAAGCTCAAAAAAGACCTAAATTTGAAGATCTTACTCCTGTTTTTCCCCATGAAAGGATACACCTGGAAACTCCCGGGGCTGGAGTGGCAATGCGGATGGTAGATTTAATCTCTCCGATCGGAAAAGGACAAAGAGGGATGATTGTATCTCAGCCTAAGACCGGTAAAACGACATTGCTGAAGCAAATAGCAAAGGCAGTAACAAGAAACCATCCGGAGATAAAACTTATTATTCTTCTTATAGATGAAAGACCAGAAGAAGTAACGGACATTAAAGAATCTATTGAAGGGAAGAATGTAGAAGTAATTTATTCCACCTTTGATGAACTGCCTGATAATCACAAACGGGTATCTGAAATGGTTATAGAACGGGCAAAACGTTTGGTAGAACACAGGCAGGACGTTATTATACTGCTTGACAGTATTACAAGGCTTGCAAGAGCTTATAATCTTACGGTGCAGCCAAGCGGAAGAACTTTGTCCGGTGGTCTGGATCCGGCGGCCTTATATATACCGAAGAAATTTTTCGGTTCAGCCAGATGCATGAGAGAAGGCGGAAGCTTAACTATTCTTGCAACTGCTCTTGTAGATACGGGAAGCCGTATGGATGATGTTGTATTCGAAGAATTTAAAGGCACCGGCAACATGGAACTGGTTCTTGACAGAAGTTTGTCTGAAAAACGGATTTTCCCGGCTATTGATCTTCCGAAATCCAGTACAAGAAGGGAAGATTTGCTGCTTACTCAGGCGGAATTGGAAGCTACTTATCTGATAAGAAAGGCCTTAAGCGGAATGAAATCCGACGAGGCTCTGGAAAGAATAATAGATATGTTCCTTAAAACAAAGACCAATGCGGAGTTTGTCGAGATTATCAGAAAGACTAAATTAG
>CAZIHC010000164.1:0-5742 GCA_964538605.1 uncultured Herbinix sp.
ACATCTTTGGTGATCTCTGCCTATCTATTTCCTACAGTAAAGTTACGCTATCATATTGCAAATATTGCTTGAAATATTCCTTCAAATATAGTATACTTTATGCAATGTAGTGTGCATTGTGTATTCATGATGTGCATTGAATGCGAAGCCGATGCATAATATATGAAAAGTAAAATACTAATAAGAGTTAGCATGTACAGGTATCGTAAGGAGGAAAAATTTAATGAAGAGGGTTACAATCCAGGATGTTGCCAGGGAACTGAATCTATCCAGGAACACAGTTGCAAAAGCCCTTAACAACAGCGATACTGTATCCTATGAGACCAGATATCTTGTTATAAAAAAGGCATATGAAATGGGGTATTCAAAATTATCTCCCGCAGTTTTAAATCAGTTCAAACTCCGCAATAAAATTGACGAAACGAAAACTATCGTGGTTCTTACCAGAAGGGAAATTTCGGTATATTTAAACAGTATCATTATGGGAATATCGGATGAGTTGAATATAAACGGATGCAAGCTTCAGCTTAATTTTATCAGCGATGATGATGAGAAAAATCTTGTTTTGCCTTTCAATTTGCAGGAAGAAATAAGCGGCATAATAATTCTGAGCGTTTTCTCAAAAGATTATATAAATCAAATAATGAAGTATAATATTCCGGTGGTATTTCTGGACGCTCCCAGCAATCCGGAAGAAGTATCTTCTTACGGCGACATTATTATAATCGAAAGCAGGGAGAGCATAAAAAAAATAACCGCAAGCCTGATAGAACAGGGCATGAGAAAAATCGGGTTTATAGGGGATATTACATACTGCAAAACCATTAATGACCGTTACCAGGGGTATCTGAGCGCAATGAAAGAAGCGGGTCTTGAACCCGACAGCAATATAATTGCCGCATATCATACAGAGCGCAAATTCTACAGACCTGAAGAAGTGGCTGCAGCCGTTTCCAAATTTCCTTATATGCCTGAAGCAATTGTATGCGCCAATGACGAGATTGCCCTGTATCTGATGCGCTATCTCAGCTCCAAAGGCCTTTCGGTACCCGAAGATGTGGCGGTTACCGGATATGATAACCTTGAAGAGATGTCCAAGGTAGAACCGTTTCTTACCACCGTCCGGGTTGGCAATCAAAGGCTCGGGAAAAGACTTGTGCAGCAGCTTATGTGGAGAATAAAGAATCCCAACTTCCCCAAAGAAATTATTATCATAGGGGTGGAAGTAGTCTTCAGGGGCTCTTCGAATAAAAATATTGCTGTGAAAAATTCCGGAGATAATGCACAAACAGTGTTGGCAAAATTATAGATGTTTGCATATAAATGCACGCGACAGGAAGGGGACGGGTATGAAAAAGGAATTGCCGTTTGACGAAAAAGAATGGAAAAGTATATGTGACAGGGGAATTGTTAACTTAGGCAATAATTATCGTATATTAAAAGCAATAAACCAGGCTGCCCGGGGAAAGGGTATTAATATCGGTTTTATCGGAGGATCCATAACTGCCGGATCATTATCCACTCTGCCTGAAACCTGCTATGCCTATCTGGTATATAGCTGGTGGAAAGAAAAGTTCCCCGGGGCGGATATCGGATATATCAATGCAGGAATCGGAGCCACAACATCGCAGTACGCTGTGGCCAGGGTTTGCGATGACCTGCTGCGCCACGGCCCGGATGTGGTATTTGTCGAGTTCAGCGTCAATGACAGGGCCGAAGAGAAATATATGGAGACTTTTGAAGGCTTAATACGGCGCATACTGGCCTATCAGAAGGAACCGGCTGTAATTATAATAAATAACGTCTGTTATGATAACGGCGCAAATGCGCAGGAGATTCATAACCGGGTAGGCAGGTATTATGACCTTCCTATAGTCAGCATAAAAGACAATATTTATACGGAAGTGGAAAAAGGAAGAATAAAGGCAGAGTCACTTACACCGGACAATCTTCATCCGAACGATCTCGGGCACAGGCTTGTGGCCGATGTGATAATAAATCTTCTTGAAACGATATATAATCGGGCCGGGCATAATCCTACGAAAGCTTATGTACTGCCAAAAGATACACTGACAGATAACAGCTACATAAATTCCATACTCTTAAATAACCATAATTTTCAGCCCGTACTTGACGGTTTTACGGCTGATGTTTCAAAAAAGGAAGGTTTGTGGGATGTATTCAAGCAGGGATGGTTTGGCAGCAAAGAAGGCAGCAGGATAAGCTTTTCCGTGGAGTGCCGCGGGCTGTCAGTTTTATACAGAAAATATGCAAAAAAAGATGCCGGAAAGGAAATATATGCACCTATAGCCAGACTGGTGGTTGACAATGATGAAGAAAAGGCAATAATTCTTGATGCAAGATTTGACGAGGACTGGGGAGACTGTCTGTATCTTCAGGACATCTTTAAGAGAGATACTGCAAGCAGACATACGGTTGAAATAACAATAACGACTCAAACGGAGGGCAGGAATTTTTATCTTGCCTCCATAATAACGATTTAAGGAGGGGAAATATATGTTGGCACAAACACCGCCTATGGGGTGGAATTCCTGGAACACTTTCGGATGGAATATTTCGGAGGAATTAATTAAAGAAACAGCCGATGCATGGAACGACCTGGGACTTCTGGATGCCGGCTATGAATACCTGGTTATCGATGACTGCTGGTCTCTAAAGGAAAGAGACAAAGACGGCCGTCTGGCTGCGGATCCCGAAAAATTCCCCAGCGGCATGAAGGCCATAGCGGATTATGTCCATTCGAAAGGTTTAAAATTCGGCATGTATTCCTGTGCGGGAACCATGACCTGCGGAGGATATCCTTCAAGTCTGGACCATGAATTTGTCGATGCCCGGACATTCGCCGAGTGGGGTGTGGATTATTTAAAGTATGACTACTGCTACAAACCCCATAATATACCGGGGCATATCTTATATAAACGTATGGGAATGGCTCTTAAAAATTGCGGAAAGGATATTTTATTTTCCGCATGCAACTGGGGCAGCGATAACTGCCATCAGTGGATAAGGTCCACCGGCGCCCATATGTTCCGTTCAACGGGAGACATTCAGGACAATTGGGAATCGATTAAAAATATCGCCTTAAGCCAATGGAACAAGGAGTGCTACAGTGCCCCCTACTGCTACAATGACCTGGATATGCTGGTTGTGGGCATGTACGGCAAGGGCAATGTTGCCCTGGGAGGATGTACGGATGAGGAGTATAAAACCCATTTTTCCTTATGGTGTATAATGACCTCCCCTCTGATGATCGGTTGTGATATCCGCAATATGAATGAAGCAACGAAAAACATTCTGCTTAATAAGGAAGTTATCGCAATAAATCAGGACCCCGAAGGCCGGCAGGCATACGGTATGGAGCAGTGGAACAACAGTGACGTTAAAATATTTGTCAAACCCATGTCCGACGGAAGTTTCGGAATAGGTTTCTTTAACATGGGCGATTCCGACGGAGAAGGTTCCCTGCAGTTCTGGGATATTGGCTGGACCGCGAATTCCGGTTACGGATTTTTATTCCGTGATTTGTGGGAGCATGAGGATGTGGGAGTATTTAAGGAACATTATACCTGTAAACTTAAAGCCCATCATTGTAAGATGTTCAGAGCAAAGCCGGTAAGAGTATGATTGAGCAAAGCAACCATTATTGCATGAAATGCCGTAAAAAATTAATTCGCGATGAAATTGCCATCTATCTAAGGCTGGTTAACAGGGGTGCCAGGGAGTATCTTTGCATCCCCTGTCTGGCTGAGTATTTTAAATGCAGGGAAGAAGACATAAAATTGCGGATTAAAAACCTTAAGGAAATGGGATGTAAGTTATTTTCATAAGATGAAAGAGAGGCAGCATATGTGGATTAAAGGTTTTACATACGGTTGGATGGCAAGAAGGGGAGCATATCGAACAGATAAGGCGATCAGGTCCCAGAACAAGCTCTTTGATCTGGGCATAAACTGGTTGTGCCTGGCTTTTCCGGTTATGCAGAACAACTTTTCATCCACAAGGATATATTTTGATTACCGGACCACGGTTACAGATAAGGATTTGATATTTGTTATTAACAGGGCCCATGAACAGGGAATAAAGGTATGCTTAAAACCGGTCATAAATTGTGAGGACGGCATGTGGAGGGCATATATCGATTTTCCTGATGCCGACATGCTGGGCAATGACAGGTATTGGAACGACTGGTTTGAATCCTATGGGGCATTTTTGGGTCATTATGCGGAGCTGGCAGAAGATACCGGGTGCGAAATGTTTTGTATAGGATGTGAAATGAGCGGAACGGAACGGAAAGAGGAACACTGGAGAGAACTGATTAAAAAAATCCGTTCAATATATCATGGCCCCATAGTATATAATGCCAATCATGGCAGGGAAAGCAATGTGAACTGGTTTGACTGCGTAGATTATATAGGAATCAGCGCATACTATAAAGTGGGGAAAAAACCGGCCGACAGCCTGGAAAATATGATGGAATCCTGGAACAGAGTCGGGAAAGAGCTGGAAAACTTAAGCAGGAAATATAACAAGCAGATTATATTTATGGAAGTGGGATGCCGAAGCGCGGAGGGCTGTGCCATGATGCCCTGGGATTTTGTCCATAAAGAGTATCCCTGGAATGAGGACGAGCAGGCCGACTTTTACGAATCCTGCCTTTCGGTATTTCATGACAAGGAATGGTTTGCCGGATACTTCTGGTGGGACTGGAGCATCGAAATATACGATACTAGAGACGAAGCCGTGAAAGACACCGGCTTTAACATCCATCTCAAAAAAGCGGAAGATGTAGTGAGAAAGTGGTATAAGTAAAAACCGGACTGCTTATAATTACCGGACACAAAGTTACGGTTATACCTTTGTATCCTTAAATTTGCGGCAGCCCGGCTTTATCGGGGTATACCCTATACCGGTATACCTGTATTATTAATGAAACCCCTGTCTATTATTATTCGCTTACACTATGTATATCTATAAATTCGGTGCGGGTATAGGAAACCGAAGCGGGTTTTTCTCCGGTTACCAGATAGTTGTACATGGCAATGATCGGGTCATGGCCCTGGCCGAACGGATCCTGGCCGATGGCGGCGTATATAACGCCTTTCTTTATCAATTCAATAACTTCATTGTCATAGTCGAAGCATACTATCTTGACCTTTCCTGCAAGCCCCTTTTCCTCGACTGCTCTGGCTGCACCGATTATTCCTCCCGTCAGAATTATAATTCCGGACAAGTTAGGGAACCTGTTCAGGGCTTCCATGGTGTTTTTGTATACTTTCGTATTGTCGGTTTCCGCTTCAATTTCTGCGGCCATTTTTACCTTCTTCTTTTTAGATACCAGTTCATAAATCGCATCTCTGCGGATTCGGTTTATTGAAGTCTCCAGGGGACCGCGGATTATGGCTATCTGGCCTTCCCCGTTTATAGCCTTTATAATAATTTCTCCAGCCAATTTACCCGAAGCATAGATGTCGGGGCCGAAATAGGCCACCCGTTCTATCCCTTCGTTAAAGTCACAGTTAAATGTCATAATGGCTACATTCCTGCGCTGTGCAGCTTTTGCCTGTTCTTCGGCGCTGGCTATGAATCCCGGAATTATAACGCCGTCATAGTTCTTCTCAATTTTTTCCCTGATGGTATCTTCAAATCTATGGTCAACCCTCTGAAAACCTATATATTCCACATCAACATTTTTGGATTTCAGTTCGGTCTTGGCAAAAAGAG
>CAZIHC010000165.1:0-5738 GCA_964538605.1 uncultured Herbinix sp.
GGATGAGGGGTTAGAACCGAATTTTCAGGAAGCAAGGATTCGATTTTTTCCCAACGATCTTTAACAGATAAACTCTCCCTGTCTAACATCCCGGCAAGTATATTGATTGCATCAGCATCGATAACTAAAGGCTTTCTTTTATTTTTTACGACATCTAAAACAAATGTTAAAAGGTCTCTTGATTTATCAGATATACCAAGACCCGGACCGATAACAGACACATCAGCCCAGTCAAGCGCCTTAATTAAATTTCCCACTGATATAGATACACTTTCGCCTCTTCTGTTGCCATTCGAAATAATTTCATTTTCTTTATCATCTTCGTCATAATCATACGGCGCAAAAAGAGCTTCGGGAAGTAATGTCTGTATAACATTCCGGTTTTTTGCCGCGGTAAGTATCTTTACCATACCTGCTCCGGTTCTGTATGCAGCTTTGGCGGACAGATATGCGGCTCCTGCCATTCCCTCACTTCCGGCTATAACCAATACTTTGCCGAAAGTACCTTTATGTCCGTCACTTTTTCTGTAAGGAAGCCTGCAAAGATCTTCTTCCGTATAATAAAAAGCAGCGGGGCCTACCTGACGTAAGGCGATATCTGGAAATCCGATATCCGATACGGTTACTTTACCTGCATATGAAACTCCGGGATACATTAAAAGCCCCTGCTTCATATAACCGAAAGTTACCGTATAGTCTGCTTTTATGGCAGTTTTAAGCACTTTTCCGTTGTCAGCCGATATGCCGGAAGGTATATCTACCGAAAATACGATATGTTTGCCACCGTTTATTTCGTCAATTATTTCGGCAAATCCTCCGGTAACAGGTTTGGATAAACCGATACCAAAGATAGCATCGACTATTATATTATATTCACCGATGTTTATACTGTTATCAATTTTAATCCCCAATTTAGAAGCTATTTCAAGCTGCGTCTGCATCTCCCTGCTGCATTTTTCCCTGTCAAAAGTCAAAAGAATTGCAACCTCAAAACCTTGCATAAACAAGATTCTTGCGGCTGCAACTCCATCGGCTCCGTTATTTCCGGGACCGCATACTGCAAGTATACGATCCTCTTTTTTTATTACTTGCTTCATGACAGAAACAACTTCCAAAGCCGCCCTTTCCATCAGGACAAGAGACGGAATACCAATTACATCCATGGTATATATGTCAATTTGCTTCATTCTGTTTGAATCAACTATATATTTCATTTTTATACACCACTTTAACTTTCCATATATCCTTAATCAATTTTCTCGCCCACGACAAATGCATTTGCATAGTCTTTTGTATTTGTAATCGAAACGTGGATATATGATATCTGCCGGTCTTTGGCCATTTGAGCCGCTTTGCCGTATAAATTCACATAAGGTTTTCCCAGGCTGTCACGAAGTACTTCTATATCTTTCGGAGAAAATCCTCTGAAGCCTGTACCAAACATCTTGGCTACGGCTTCTTTTACGGCAAAATTCCCGGCAGCTTTCTGCCAGTTATTATCTATAAGCCTTACTTCGTCTTCGGTATAGCATTTATTAAGAAATCCTTCTTTTTCACAGGCTTTGCCGATCCGATTTATTTCAACCAGATCTACACCGATTCCTACTATCATTCAGAATCATTCCTTTATAATAGCTTGCAATAGTTATAATTTTTCCTGCATCTTGTCAAAAATGTCAATAATTTCTGCACCTAAAATATCATGCATATGAGAATAGATCTGTTTTGTCAAAGTTTCTAAGTCTTGTTTTACAAGAATATTCCTTTTTAATTCTTCTCTTGTTTTTGCTATCCAGTCCGTTATCCTTTCCAGTTCTTTTCTGTTTTCGTAAATATTATTATAGCAGACTTTAAGACTTTCCAGTAAAAGTTCCTCATTTGCTTCTTTAATTTTATCCGGAATTTCCCTTAGCTGCTCGGAAGCTTCTTTAATCTTGTCATTCAGCTTGTCAATATAACGTTTGTTCTTATCCATTCGCTTTTCTTTAGATTTGCTTATGTCTTCTTTTGTATCCATATTGACAATGATATCATCCAGGAAAGTTTTTTTGAGCTTTTTCATATCCTCTATATCGTTTATTAATTTTCCCTGGGTTTTTAACAGCTGATTGACTTTTTGCTCAAGCTCTTTTATACGTGCCGTCTTTTTTTCATCGGAAAACAGTTCATGCCATCTTGAATCCAAGGTCAAAATCGGAACCTTTTTATCCCGGATAATCGAATTAAAGTCAACTTTCATTCGTTTTCCCATAATCAACCTGCCTTGTAATAGTTTATATAATATTAATCGGCAAGTTTTCTTTTTTCTGATAGCTTATAGGACAATTTCATCAGACTGTCTGAAAGATGGACATTTTCAACCACTACATCATCCGGCAAATTAAGGTCTGTAGGGGCAAAATTCCATATTCCTTTGATACCCCATTTTACAAGATCAGCAGCCACCTGAGGCGCCTTTGCTTTGGGTACGGTCAAAGCTGCAATATCAATATCATTATTTTTTACAAAATCTTCTAACTCATCTACGTTTTTTATTTCAATACCCCTTATGGACATTCCCACCAGTCTGGGGTTAATATCAAAGATTCCCTTAACAAAAAAGCCTCTTCTTTCAAAATCCGCATAATTTGCCAGGGCCTGTCCCAAATTACCTGCACCGATAATTATTAAGCTGTACTGTTTTTCCAGCCCCAGAATTTTTCCAATTTCCGAATGTAGATATTCCACATTATAGCCATAGCCCTGCTGGCCGAAACCTCCGAAATTGTTTAAATCCTGCCTTATCTGGGATGCGGTCACTTTCATTTTCTCACTGAGTTCTTTTGAAGAAATACGGACAACATCCTTCTCAAGCAAATCCCCGAGATATCGGTAATATCTGGGCAATCTATTTATAACTGCTTTGGAAATCCTTTTTTTCTCCAATATATATCCTCCTTCCGGCTATGCGTCTATATGGTTTATTATATTTTATTGTTAATAATAAGTCAATCAATTGCTTATTTATGGATATGTCCATTTTCGGCATCCTTTACTTGATATTTATAATATGCTAAAATATAAAAAGTCATTATATTTTGGCAGTTGAGAAAGAGGTTATTATCATGGTTTTGTCATGTAACAATATATATAAATCTTTCGGTACGGAAGAAATATTAAAAGCCGTATCTTTTCATATTAACGAAAGAGAAAAAGCCGCTATTGTAGGTATAAACGGTGCGGGAAAGTCCACCTTGCTTAAAATCATAACAGGTGATCTTCAAGCCGATGAAGGCGAAGTAGTAATTGCCAAAGACACTTCTGTCGGATATCTTCCCCAGCATCAGGATTTAAAATCCGACTTTACAATATATGAGGAGATGTATAATGTAAGAAAAGATATAATCGAACTGGAAGAAAGAATTTTAAAACTTCAGGAACAGATGAAGCATGCACAGGGCAAAGAACTTGACCAAATGCTTAATACTTATACCAGGTTAAACCATGAATTTGAAGTTAAAAACGGATACGCATACAGAAGCGAAGTCACGGGCATATTAAAAGGCCTGGGTTTTAGCGAAGATGATTTTAATAAAAAAGTAGATACCTTATCCGGAGGGCAAAAAACCAGAATCGCTCTCGGAAAACTGCTTCTTTCCAAGCCTGATATCCTGCTTCTTGATGAGCCGACAAACCATCTGGACCTGGTGTCTATAGCCTGGCTCGAAACCTTCCTGATAAATTATGACGGAAGCGTAATTATTGTGGCTCACGACCGCTATTTTCTGGATAAAGTTGTAACTAAGATCATTGAAATTGATCATCATAAAGCTCAAGTTTTTTTAGGCAACTATACTGATTATATAAAAAAGAAAGAACTCCAAAAGGAAATTCAGCTTAAAGCATATATTAACCAGCAAAGAGAAATTAAGCATCACGAGGAAGTAATAGCAAGGCTTCGCTCCTATAACCGTGAAAAATTCTTTAAAAGAGCAGAAAGCCGCCAGAAAATGCTTGATAAAATTGAACGTATCGAAAAGCCGGCGGAAAATATGCAAATGCATTTTTCCATTGAGCCAAGAATTATTTCCGGAAACGATGTCCTTCGGGTGGAAGGCTTAAGCAAGTCTTACGGCAACTTAAATTTATTTAAGGATATAAATTTTGAAATAAAAAGAGGCGAAAAAGTAGCCCTTATAGGCAATAACGGAACAGGAAAGACCACTATTTTAAAGATAATTACCGGATCTGTACAGGCGGATTCAGGTGATATATACCTGGGTTCAAAAGTACATATCGGCTATTATGACCAGGAGATGCAAAGCCTTGACCCGGAAAAAACTTTAATCGAAGAACTGCAGGATACCTACCCGCATCTTGACAATACAAGCATAAGAAATATACTGGCAGCTTTCCTTTTTACCGATGACGATGTTTTTAAGAAAATTAAAGACTTAAGCGGCGGTGAACGGGGAAGGGTTTCCCTGGCAAAGCTGATGTTATCCGAAGCTAATTTCCTTATCTTAGACGAGCCGACCAACCATCTGGACATTATCTCAAAAGAAATTCTTGAAAATGTCCTCAATTCCTACAGCGGCACCATACTGTATGTTTCCCACGACCGCTACTTTATTAACAGGACTGCAAGCAGAATCCTGGACCTGGCCGACGGGCGTATAGTAAATTATCTGGGCGACTACGATTATTACCTTACTAAAAAAGCCGAATTGGAAGCCGCAAATTTGAACAAGTCGGCTAATACAGGTACAAAAACTACCCCTTGGGCGGTCAAAGAAAATGCAGCCGAAACAGGTAGTGTAAGTTCCAATAAGATGACATGGCTGCAGCAGAAAGAAGAACAGGCAAGGATAAGAAAGAGAAAAAATGACTTAAAAAAGGTTGAAGATGAAATCAGTGCCCTGGAAACAGAAAATGCCGAAATTGACAATCTTCTGGCCAGGGAAGATATTTATACTGATGCCGAAAAACTGATGGAGCTCCATAAAAGAAAGGAGCAAATTGAGGCAAGGCTTGAAGAACTTCTGAAGTTGTGGGAAGAACTGTCTATGGAGGATTTAAGCTGAAATTTGATATTCAATATATATTACTCTCTAAAATCCTATGGCAAAACATTTCGGTTATTTAGGTTTTCTGTCCTGCTAGCCTTATACTACTTCCTAATACAGGTTTATTATTCAGAATCAGAAATCCAATAATGCGAAACTATTCTTAACACTAATAAAAAAAGATATGATGAAAAGCAATTAAAGTCCCCTGCATTGAGAATTTTACCGAATTTCTCAATACAGGGGATTATTTTAGTATCTACAAACCCTGTTCTATAAGATTTTTTATGGTATTCATGATATGCTCGGTAGCCAGGGCTTCGGCCAATTTCCCGTCTCTTTTTTTAATGGCTTCCACAATGGCCGCATGCTCCTTGCTGGACTTTTCCGCCCGGTAAGGCATGGACAACGTTACCTTTCTTACCCTTTCCACATATTGGTGAAAATCAGACAATACATGGTTTAATATCTTGCTGCCCGATGCCTTATATATCAGTTCATGAAATTTATTATCCAGTTCTACCATCTGGTCATAATGGCCTCTTCCCGCATGGAAGTCCGACAGGTATAAAATTTCTTCCAATGCTTCAATTTGCGCTTCCGTTATGTTTTCGCAGGCCCATTTTGCACAAAGCCCTAGATCGGAAGAGCACACATCTGAACTCCAGTCACCCTTCCTTATCTCGTATGCCG
>CAZIHC010000166.1:0-5652 GCA_964538605.1 uncultured Herbinix sp.
TCAACATCGGTTAAAATACTTGAACCGGTGGTTGTGAAACCGGATATAATTTCAAACAGGGCATCGATATAATTGGGTATTTGCCCACTTATGAAAAATGGAAGTGCACCCATAATACTTAAAGACATCCAGCAAAGGGCGACCGTAATATATCCTTCTTTTGCAAAAAATATTCTGCTTTTAGGTTTTCTCAAGGACAAGGGAAGTCCTATCAATAAGCAGGCGGCTATTGTAATTAAAAAAGCGAATCCGCTTTTTTCACCGTATATTAAGGCACAAATAGCCGGAAAAATCATCAATGCTGCTTCTATATTTAAAATCCATCCTATTATGTAGAATATAATCGATTTATTCATTTCTAATCCCAACCCTTTTGACTGACTCAGATATGATTTTTTGCTTCAACGGTTACTCTTTATAATATAAATAAAATAAGAGTAAATATATAGTGCTGTTAAAATCACAGCACTACAGCAGGATGTCATTCAGATCATATAAACCTTTGTTTGTAGTTACAATAATGACGGTGTCTCCTTCCAGAATATAATCTTTTCCGGTAGGGATAATTATTTCACCGTTCCGGTTTATGCAACAAACCAATATATTAGATTTAAGTGAAAGTGCTTCCAAAGGGATACCCAGAAGTTTTGCATTCTTTCCCGCATAAAATTCCAGAGCTTCAACTTTATTGCTTACTATTCTGTATAACGCTTCTATACCGGAACCTCCGCAGTTTTGCATGGCTCTTACATGTTGCAGGATGCTGTCGGTTGTAATAAGTTTAGGATTAATAATTATTCCCAAGGGCATTTCGGAAATAATATCCTCATATGTCTGCCGCGTAATTTTTGTAAATATCTTTGCTTTAGAATGCTTTTTGGCATAAAGAGACAGTATTATATTTTCTTCGTCCAGGTTTGTCAGTGACGCAAATGCATCTATTTCTTCAATACCTTCTTCTATAAGTACATCCCTGTCTGCGGCATTAGCATTAATAATAAGCGCATCGGGAAGAAGTTCACTAAGTTCTTCACATCTTTCAAGATTTTGCTCTATTATTTTTAAGTTAATATTAGATTTGGCCAACCTAAGCGCAAGATATTCTGCAATGGTACTTCCGCCGACGATCATTATATTTTTTATATCGTCAACTAATATTCCGGATTTTTGAACAAAGTCAATGGCATTCTGCGGGGATGCTATAATTGAAATTACATCGTTGGAGTTAAGTTCAAAACTTCCCGAAGGAATGTAGACTTTATCGCCCCGTTCGACTACACATACCAATACTTTGCTGCGTAGTGTGTCAGACAGCTCCGATATTTTCATACCGTTCAGGACAGAGCGGTTCGGTATATGGAATTTAAGCAGTTCGACCTTGCCTTTGGCAAAAGTTTCGACTTTTATTGCAGAAGGAAGCCTGATAAGCCTTTCTATTTCCATGGCGGTTTCCAGTTCGGGGTTTATAGTCATTGAAAGGCCCATTCCTTCTTTTATAAATTCTATATCTTCATTATATTGAGGATTACGCACTCTGGCTATGGTATGGCAACGGCTGGTTTTTCTGGCTATTAGGCAACAAAGCAGGTTAAGCTCATCGGAACCGGTTACCGCAATTAAAAGATCTGCTGTTTCTATTCCGGCTTCGAGCAAAGTACGATGACTGGTTCCGCTGCCTATGATTCCCATAACGTCAAGTGAATCGGTAACACTCTTTAGAGCAGCACTTTTTTTATCAACGACGACGATATCATGGCCTTCTTTATCCAGTTGCTCGGCAAGGGCACTGCCTACTTTACCACACCCTACAATTATTATTTTCATTTTGATGTTCCTCTCTGCTATATATACTTTCAAAATAATAATTTGCTCAAATAAGTCCATAGATGCAGAAATTACGTTCACTCATTATAGCACTATTTATCCAAAATGCAAGATGCTACAATAGCAAAATTTTTAACTTTGATATGTTTTATAATAGGAAATTGGTAGGGACTTTTTGCATAATTATAAGAAAACAAAATGAGTCTGAAATACACATAAGATTTATAGATTACTATGTGTATCCAGTCTCATTTTATTATCATTTTTTATTTAGTTTCCTCCCGGACCGCTGCGGCCGGGTGAATCATCAGGAACCTGGGCATGGGAATTTTTTACGGAGTTTTTGGTTTGATTTTTATCCTGGTTCTTTGCTGAATTCTTGTTTTTGTAGTTGTTGTTTTTGTTTTTGGCCATGGTATCTCCTTTCTGTGGATAACAAAGCAAAGATGCATTGTTAAAAATACTGGATTAATACACTATTATTATTTCAGAAAAGAGATATATTATACGGCCTTTAGGAAAAATTAATCAACCAATGTAATTCTGCCCATTCTTAAATTCTTAATTGCTCTTTCATGCAATTTATAATCATATTTGGGAAGAATATTTTCAGTATATTGCTTGCTGAAAGCTTCTTCTTCCGCATCTTTGATTGCTTTTTCTACAGTATTGTCATAGGTTTCGGATGAGTTGTTATTAATCATGCGAACAACATAATATCCGTCTTCCGTTTCAAGAATATCACTTATCTCGCCGTTTTCCATTGCCTTTACGGACTCTTTGAAATCATCCGGGAAATAAGTATCTTTGGAAGTGAAGTTTGTTTTAAGATACTGCAGTTTAGTTTCCTCTTCGGGAACAAGTGTGGACCAGTCTTCCGTGTTCAGGGCTTTTTCCCGCATATCGGCAATTTTATCATAAGCGGCTTTCTTTTCTTCATCACTCATAGGTTCGGTGGAAGAGGCTTCTTCGTTAGTTTTTTCGGTAGAAATAAACAGATATTCTATATCATACTGCCGGTATTCTTCATAATCATATTCAGCTTTAATTGCTTCTTCATCAATAGGCAACAGATCGATAACATCCTGTTTATAACGGTCTGCCAGTTTAATTTTAGTAAAAATCTCAGTAAGATATTCGGATGTAAATCCGTTCTTCTTAATAAGTTTCTCCGATAAGCCGCTGTCATTTAATAGTTTATCGACATCTTCTTTAACAGTATCTTCTTCCTCCTGGGTCAATGCGTATCCGTTGGCTACGGCTTCTCTGTAAAGGACTTCCGTATAAAGGGCATTATTTATGGCTTCCAATTTTGCGTAATCCCTTACGGTCATGCCGGTAGAGTAGTCGTAAGTCATGTCCCAGTAAGAACCGCCAAATAACTGATTCATATAATCATAGGTGGATTCGCTGTTGTAAAAATAGTAAGTAAGGTCTTCCAGATATAATTTTTCACCTTCTATAGTTATTAACGGTCTTTTATATAGTTGATCAAATAAAATGGCGCCTATTAATAACAGGCCTAATACTGCAGAAGTCGCAATCCATATTTTGGGGCTGATATTAAACTGTTTTTTCTTTTTTACACTCTGTGTACCTTTTATTGTTTTTTTCGATTTGTTCACTTTGCTACCTCCAACGTTTTCTCATGAAGTTAATTTTAAACGATTCTTACGATAAGTCAATATATAGCTTATTATTTTTTACTATATAAAAAAATTTATTATAAATTTTGGTAATATTATTAAAATAAATTTTTTTTAATAATTTACAAACTGACAAGTCTGTACCATACAGCCTATCGAATTAAAGAAAATAATGTTAAAAATTTGCAAATATACTGGTGCCTTAGTTTAATATTAATTGAATATGTGTAAAAATATGTTATAATAACTACATTAAAAGATATAACACGGAAAAACAGGAGTGGCCCTGATGGAAGTTTATAACAGTAAAGCATTGCAAATTATAAACGAAGTAAATAAAGTGGTAATAGGAAAAAGAGAGATTATAAATAAAGTACTGGCAGCTGTTTTGGCCAAAGGGCATATTTTGCTTGAGGATAATCCAGGGGTCGGAAAAACAACCATGGCTTTGGCTTTTTCAAAGGCCATGGCGCTGAAATACAACAGACTCCAGTTTACGCCGGATGTATTGCCTACGGATGTAGTTGGTTTTCATCTGTTAACCAAGGACGGAGAGAGTTATCAATACAAGCCCGGAGCTGTCATGTGCAACCTGTTTTTGGCGGATGAAATAAACCGGACCTCCAGCAAAACTCAATCTGCTTTGCTCGAGGTTATGGAAGAGGGCAAAGTTACGGTTGACAGCATAACGAGAGATGTGCCGAAACCATTTGTGGTCATAGCTACCCAAAATCCTATCGGATCTATAGGGACTCAGATGCTGCCGGAATCTCAACTGGACAGATTTATGATAAGATTATCTATAGGTTATCCGGATATGCAAAGTGAAATAGGAATTCTTAAAGACAGGCAGAATTCCAATCCGCTGGACAAGGTTGTCAAGATAGTAGAACGGGACGACATTTTATTTATGCAGAATATGGTTAAGGATGTTTATATCCATGATTCCATTTATGAGTATATAACCTTGCTGGTGCAGCAAACCAGGGAAAATCCTTTGATAGAACTGGGGGTAAGTCCCAGAGGGTCCCTGGCAATAATGAATATGGTTAAGGCCTTGGCCTTTTTAAGCGGCAGAGATTATGTAATACCGTCCGATGTCCAGTATATTTTTAAAGATGTTGCCGCTCACAGGATTATTTTAAAGCCTAAAGCAAGGGTAAACAACATTACCGTGGACAACCTACTGGATGATATTTTAAGAATAGTAAGACCGCCGAGGATTATTATAAAAGGGAAAGAAGTGGAATACGGGTTTAGATATTAAGAAGGTGAGCCATGGTTCAAAATCAGTTAAAGTATATGGCAATAATAATTCTTACAGGATTTTTGGCCGTAATGTACAATGAATATCATATGGGGATTCTGTTTCTTGCGGTTGTGATCTGCCCCTTTATACTTCTTGCAATTCTTTTTTATGTGCATGCAAGGATATCTGTTGAACTGGTTTCAGCAGTACATGTGGCAAATAAAGGTGAAAACATACCTGTATCCGTTCAAATTCATAATCCTACTATATTTCCTGTTGCGGTAATATCTATTACCGTTAGCTATGTTAACACTTTTTATGAGCGGTTTAAGCAGCACAAGCAGGTTTTTTACGTATCGGTCGACAGCCGTTCGACCACAAATGCCACTTGTAACTTAAAATCGGATTATTCAGGAAACATAGTTATATCCTTATCGAAAGTAAAAATATATGATTATTTAAAAATTTTTTCTCTCAGAAAGAAAAAATTAAATGATATTAAAATAGCGGTACTGCCTAATTTATACGAGCTGGCCGATGATATACTTAAATCCGGCTTCCAAATGCAAACAGAAAGCGATAGTTACTCAAATTCAAAAAGCGGTGATGATCCGTCTGAGGTTTTTGCCATAAGGGAATACCGGGAGGGGGACAGGCTGCAGAGAATTCATTGGAAGCTTAGTTTAAAACAGAATCAACTTATGATAAAAGATTTTAGCGAACCAATAAATTCTTCTGTAGTTATTTTGACTGATATGGCCATATCCGGGCGGGATGACGGACCGGGTATAATAGATTTATTGCTGGATTGCACTCTTTCTTTGTCATATTCGTTTATGCTTAAAGGGCAAATTCATTATCTGGCCTGGTATGATAAAGTACAGGGATCTTTAAGAAGAATAAGAATAGCCAACGAGAATGATTTATTTGAAG
>CAZIHC010000167.1:0-683 GCA_964538605.1 uncultured Herbinix sp.
TCATTGCATAATTATATCAATTTTCATTAGTTCAAGATTATTTCAAGTTATCTCAATATCCAATAGCATTATTTTAATTGATATCTATTTTTAAATAATCAACCACTTATTGAATTTAAAATATTGCAATTTATTTAGAATTTATTGGGGTTATTACTATTTACAGTATCACTTATTGCTCCTCACTAAAAGTGAGGGTAAGATTTATTTTCTCTCCGTTTCGTACCACAACCGCTTTTACCGTATCTCCGGCCTTATAGTTCTCCTTGATATTGTCCAGTTCGGTCAAGGTACGGACTTCTTTACCGGCAAGAGAAATAAGCACGTCACCCTCTTTAATACCGGCTTTCTCGGCCCCGCTTCCGGGAACAACTTCAACAATATAAATTCCTACAGGCAGACCGTAATAACGGGATAACAGGTCTGTGATTTCCTTTCCGCTTATACCTATAAACGGCCTTCCTTTTACATAACCGAACATAATCAGCTGATCAATAATGGGTTTTGCTTCGTTAATGGGAATTGCAAATCCCAGTCCTTCAACGCCGGTTATGGATATCTTTGCAGTATTTATTCCGATTATCTGGCCTTTGGAATTGACAAGGGCACCTCCGCTGTTTCCCGGATTTATGGCGGCATCCGTCTGAATTAAATTGAGGACTTTATCATTTATGTTTACCGTC
>CAZIHC010000167.1:693-5585 GCA_964538605.1 uncultured Herbinix sp.
AAGGGCACTTATTACTCCCACTGTTACCGTGCCCTGAAACTCCAGTCCCAAAGGATTTCCGATCGCAACCGCCAGCTCACCTACTTCCAGTTTATCCGAATCCCCTAAGGTGGCGGCAGGGAGATTTTTTTTGTCAATTTTTATTACAGCCAGATCCGTTTTTGAATCTCCGCCTATAAATTTGGCTGCTGCCTGCTGTTTATCAGACAAAAATACTTCAAGAGTCGTGTTTTTACTCAGTGAATTTTTAGGATCTGCATATTGTACTACATGATAATTTGTCATAATATATCCGTCTTTACTTATTATAATACCCGATCCTTCATATTCCGATTCATCCATATCATCGGTGGAATACCAGTATCTTGGGCTTTTGGTAACCATCCTTATGCCGACGATAGAAGGTCCTACTTTTTTGGCTATGTTTTTTACGGACATTTCACCGTCTGTGGCAAGCAGCAATGCATTTTCTAGGGAAATATCGGAATCTGATATTATATAACTATTCTGTTCCGTCTTTAAGCTAAGTGTCTTAATTTCGTCTGATAATTTCATATATATTGCTCTTCCGGTTATAAGGCCTGTCATCAGGCAGCATGCGGCAACCAAAAAAGCTGTTTTTAAAAAGCTTCCTGCTTTTCTTCTCGTATTCCTTTTTGATATCTCGTAATTTAAAAAACGGTCATCAAACATACTTATCACCTCCAACAAGTTATCACTTACGAGGATAAGTTAAAGAATTAAATGTAATCATTTACTGTCCTAAAATATGTACTG
The DNA here is from genome assembly GCA_964538605.1 of uncultured Herbinix sp. Lineage (GTDB taxonomy): Bacteria > Bacillota > Clostridia > Lachnospirales > Lachnospiraceae > Mobilitalea. Next base: position 1,471 of record CAZIHC010000167.1, read on the forward strand.
TTAAAGCATAAATATAATAAAGCGTTTTAAACCTCCCTTTATTAAAATTAAAATCAAAATGTCACAGACACACATTTAATATCTAAAAGGAATGTTAAAACGCCTATAAGAATATCATTAAAAGCTATATTTAAATTTTATAAAATAATACAATTTTTGTCAATGCAAAGTGCTTATCATATATAATGTATGAATTTTCAGACATAACATTAATATGATATCCGGCATTTATTTTTCTTCTTTGTCCGTTTTCAACCGTCATTATCCTTATCTTTTTTCAGTATTCTGTTGTCATAGTCCTGCTTCATGTACATAATATATGCTACCATTATTATATGCCGCATAAATTTTTTGACAGATTTTCGACTTTTAGTCTTAAAAAAACTCACACAATTAAATATTATTATTATCAGCGTAATTCATTTAATTTTATACTTTTTATCGGCAGAATTTATTACTTTATAATATCATAATTTAATTTTCATTAAATATTCACATTTATCTTTTTCAATATCATTTTATCCCGACATCATGTTTCATCATTCATATCCTTATGTATCTGAGCATTCCTGCATCTTTTTGAATAAGTAAAATACAGATACCATGCGATACTGAAAGATAGTATATAAAGCAAAGGAACAACTAATTCGCCTACAATCATTTTCCCAAACGTCGGATATTGACCGACTGAATTTCCGATTAAATTTTCCTTTTTTAATATATTAAAAAATATAATTATGTAATTTAAAACAGAATAAACAGTTCTTAAAATAAGATATCTTTTTGCTGCCGCAGAAAAATTTCCTTTCATCCTAAATACTACTACAGCAGTATAAACCGTATAAGCAAAAAATATGCCCCCTGTAATCAAAAACATTATCCCCAATACAGGAATATGCCTCAAATACTTGTATTCCTGGGATGCAAAAGATAAAGTCTGTAAAGGATCTATGACAAGTATCATAATGATAAATAATATTATAAGGCCTTTATTATCTTCTTTATATTCAAACGGTTTACGAAAATCAGAATCCATAGAAACCTCCAAATATTCGACTTATTTTTATAAATTCCACCGAATTTCCTATAGTTAATAAAAGCTCTATCTGTTACATTAAAACTGAAAATAAACTTATTATTACCATATTATACCCATACTTAACTTTCAGTAAAGAATAAATTAAAACACTTTACTAAATCAAATGGGTATATAAAAAAATACATACTATATTGACAAATTTCTGCATTATATTACCTTTATTTCAAGTTTTATTGAATCTTATTTTTAAAATGCTATAATTATTTACACAAATAGGGGCTATACTATAATTATTGCTTAGGGGGAAAAATAATGATTAAAAAAATTTGTGAAAAATTAATAACTCTTTTTAACAATTTTAAGAAAAAATTGTAAAAACCGATAGCAAAAGAAGCGGTTTATTTACATCATTAAGGTCAAAATTGATTGCCATGTTTTTAATTCCGGTTTTCTGTATTATACTACTCGGAATTGTGTCATATAATCTGGCTTCTTCGGGAATTATAAGCAATTACAAAAAGTCTACAGCCGACTCCATTAATATGGCTGCGGAATATTTGCGATTTGGTTTTGACAATGTCAAATCTACCAGTAATCAATATGCCAGCGATACTAATCTTTCAAAGTATCTGCAAAACAGAGGCGATGTTGTTGAACTTATGAATGTAAGAAATACTACAGCAAAATCTATTTCAGCCCGCATCACATCCGACGAATTTATCAAAAATATTTACATAATATCCAGTAAAACTAAACCCATTATATCTACCCAGGTTAAAATCAGCGATAATTTTTTTGCCGAATTTACGGAAACCGAAACCGGCCAATATATGCTAAATAATCCATTTAAGATTTTATGGGATGGACAAGACGAATATTTGGATGAAAAACTTCAGACCAACCATGATGTTTATGCCATACGGTTAATCAGATTAATAGGGAATTTGGATTCCGTTCTTATTATAGAGGTAAAAGCCGATACGGTTAAAAACATACTTGCAAATTTATCATTCGACACTTCCGGTTTTTTAGGATTAATAACTCCCGACGGGCGGGAAATAATAGATATGTCTAATAAAGAAGCGTCTATTTCGGATGAAGTAATATTTACAAACCAGAAATTTTATCAGGATGCCGTAGCATCCGAAAATGTTTCCGGCTCATACGATGTAACTTACAAAGGAAAACCTTATCTTTTCATTTACTCAAAAATTGGTGACACCGGAGCCATGGTATGCTCTTTGACACCCCTGTCAGTAATAAACAGACAAGCCACTAATATCAGACGTACCACATTTGTTATTGTTGTAATAGCCTGCCTTATTGCGTTACTTACCGCAGCGCTGTTATCTACCGATATAAAAAATACTATTAGCAAAATAAATTCTGCATTAAGAAAAGCAGCTCAAGGAGACCTGACCATTCAATTTTCTACCAATAGGAAAGACGAATTTAAAGCCCTGTCCAAAGAATTGCAGACTACTATAAATAATATGAAGCAATTAATCCAGCAAGTAAAAGATCTAAGTTTGGAGGTATCCCAATCATCCTCCAAAGTATCAAAGGCTTCTGAAGCATTTTTGAAGTCTTCCGAAGATATATCAAGAGCCATGAATGAGATAGAACAGGGTGTAAACTCACAGGCGCTTGAAGCTGAACAGTGCTTGCTTCAGATGGATACACTAAGTAAAAAGATTGAAATTGTTAGTGAAAGCACTAAAGAAATAGGTCAGATTGCAGAAAATACAAAGCAACGGGTAATCGAAGGAACCGTCGTATCCGACGAGCTTAATAAACAGACCTCATCCACTATTTCAATTACAAAGGGCATAATCAGTGAGATAGAAAAACTGGCTGAAAAATCTTCATCCATCAACAGAATCATTAATGTTATTAATGATATAGCAAACCAGACCAACCTGCTGTCTCTTAACGCATCTATTGAAGCTTCCCATGCAGGTGAATATGGCAGAGGTTTTGCTGTTGTTGCCGATGAAATCAGGAATCTGGCCGAACAGTCCAAATCATCGGTCAATGATATTAAGAAAATTATAGACAGTATATTAAAAGACACAAAAAATCTGGTTGAAACCGCAAGAAACGTTGAAAATGCCCTCAAACTTCAGGAAAGTGCCGTTAAAAATACAACCGATTCCTATCAGGAAATTAATGAAAGTGTTGAAAAACTGGTTGTATTTTTACAGGAAATATCAGATAATGTAGACAGTATAAATGCTACGAGGGCTACAACTCTGGCAGCCATTGAAAATATATCTGCCGTTCTGGAAGAAATTGCAGCAGCTTCCAACAATGTGAGCCAAACCTCAGACGATCAGCTGCGTTCTGTTGAAAGCCTGAACGAAGCCGCTGTGCGTCTGGACAGCTATGCAGATAATCTTGCCAAGGAGATACAAAAATTTGTAGTCTGAAATCAATATAGTAAAGAGGTAATTTATGAGCAAAGTGAAAAGAATTAGCGCCATAATCGGTATTATAGCTATATTGTCTTTATATTTGGTATCCCTGCTTTTAGCTATCTTTGCCTCGGATAAAGCACCGGGATTGTTTATGGCAAGTGCTTTTTGCACTGTAATTATTCCCATTATGATACACTTATTTTTAGCAGTATATGAACGGGTGCATAAAAAGCCGGGCATAAAGGATTATGATTTTAGTGATCCTGCAGATTCGGACAATAGCAAAAACGAGTAAATATCCAATTTTTAAACGGGGTTGTCGCATAATTCTATGCGACAACCCCGTTGATTTTATATTTATATTTTTGATACCTACACCAAAAAAAGTTCAATTAATCATTTTTCTTATTTTATAAAATCAAAACGCTGTTTTTATTGGCTTTTTACCTATGAATGACCTATGCTTCCTCTTTTATTTTCTTAAAATACTCTTTTATAGTTTTTTCATAACCGTTATCCGACGGAACATAAAATACATAGTCTTTGATTTCATCCGGCAGATATTGTTGTTTGACATAATTGTTCTTATAATCATGGGCATATTTATAACCTATTCCATGCCCCAGTTTTTCTGCTCCCTTATAATGGGCATCCTTAAG
>CAZIHC010000168.1:0-5580 GCA_964538605.1 uncultured Herbinix sp.
GAGAATTTTTGCAAAGGAATTGTAAAAAAGGTACAAAGCAAAAAACTCTTGAAAATTATGGGTTGACAATAATTTCTTCAGTGGATATAATGTTGTAAGAATCCTATATAGAAAGTGAGGTATAACACATGATTTTAATTAATATTAATGCAAGAAATAACCATAATTTAATTACAATTGAATATGTGTATTATTGTGTGGAAATACCTCACGGTAATGATTAAATCGGTTTGTGTTTGAAAATCGATTTCTTTTGGCTGCAGCAAAAGATAAACGAGCAAAATGGATTTCCGATTACCAGCCGTGGTGTTTCTGCCACGGCTTATTTTATATCTTTTTTTGGGGAGGGAATTGATTTCATCAAGCTCAGAAGACATCTACATCAAGGTTATGCAGGAAGTGGAGGAGAAATGAATAAACTATCTTACTATCTAAAAAAATACTGGTATGCTTACGCTTTCGCCCTTTTATGCACAGTCATTTCGGTAACATTGGATATGATTTCACCGCAAGTGACAAAACGCATTATAGACGACGTTATAGTTGGCGGCGAAGTTAACCTGCTGTTTGGCTTGTTATTGGCCATATTGGGAATTGGCATTGGCAGGGCTGTATTCGCTTATTTTAAAGAATTAATATTTGACACGGTAAGCTCGAAAATAGCTTCACAGTTAAGAAAACGCCTGTTTATTCATATACAGGGCTTATCCATCAGTTTCTTTGACGAAAACAATACCGGCGAACTGATGTCCAGGGTAAAAGACGATATTGACAGGATCTGGGCAGCCACCGGATATGTCAGCATGCTTATTTTCGAAGTAACCATCCATACGGGGATTGCTATGTTTTTTATGTACAGGGAAAGCCCCAGCCTTGCCTTAATTCCCACAATAGTACTGCCGATTGTGGCAGGCCTTGCAATATTAATGGAAAATAAACTCGGCAACATTTATGAACAAATAAGCGAGCAAAATGCAAAACTTAATACCGTAGCTCAGGAAAATCTGGCAGGTATCCGTACGGTAAAAGCTTTCGCAAGGGAAAAATATGAAATTAACAAATTTCTTTCTCATAACAAGCAATATTATGAGTTAAATATGAAGCAATCTAAGGTATTTATAAAGATGTATCCTTATTTCCAACTGATTACCAAGCTTCTTCCTATGATTATCATTCTGTTCGGGGGATACAAAGTAATCAAAGGCTCTATAACACTTGGAACCCTAGGAGCTTTTACAGAATATTCAATGAATATCGTTTGGCCTATGGAAATGCTGGGGTGGCTTTCAAACGATTTTGCGGCAGCATTTGCTTCATATAAAAGGATACAAAAGATATTTGCCGTAAAGCCCCAAATTACCGAGCCGGAAAATCCCGTTGTTCTTGACAAAGTTAAAGGAATCATTGAATTTGACCATGTTTCCTTTGCTTTAAACGGCAAACAGATTCTTACCGATATCAATTTCCGTCTGGAATCGGGTAAAACCATAGGAATTATGGGAGCTACGGGAACAGGTAAATCTTCAATAATCAATTTGCTTCAGAGATTCTACGATGTAACCGAGGGAGAAATAAGACTTGACGGTGTTAATATTAAGGATTTATCCCTCAAACAACTTAGAGGAAACATCTCCCTTGTCATGCAAGACGTATTTCTCTTTTCGGATACTATTAACGAAAACGTAAAAATGGGAAAAAGACGGTGGATAAAACAGGAAGATGTCATAGAAGCGGCAAAATATTCTCAGGCCAGTGAATTCATAGATCGTATGGAAGACGGTTATGATACGGTTATCGGCGAACGGGGTGTAGGTCTTTCCGGAGGTCAAAAGCAAAGAATCAGCATTGCCAGAGCTCTTGCCAAAAAGACCCCTGTCCTTGTTCTTGACGACTCTACGTCCGCCCTGGATATGGAAACCGAACTCATGATTCAGCAGTCACTGGCTCAGATTAATGCAACAAAAATTATTATTGCCCACAGAATATCCGCCGTAAGACATGCCGACGAGATAATCATACTTGAAGACGGCAAAATTAAAGAGCGTGGTACCCATGAAACATTGCTTAATCAAAAAGGATATTATTATAAGACTTATTTAGCCCAATACGGTGAATATCATAATTTGATCAATTCAGAAAATGAATCCGTATCTTCAGATAATGAAGCTAATAACGGCTTGGACGACAGGGAGGTGACCGAATGTCAATAAACGCCATAAAAGATGACGAACATATAAGTACAACAAGCAAAAAAACTACCTTGCTCAGATTATTCAGATATCTTTTGGCATACCGTGGAACAATTGCATTAGTAATATTTATTATGTTAGTTACGGTAGCCATATCCATAGTCAATCCCTTGTTGATAGAAAGGGCCATAGACGTCCATGTAGCCAACAGGGATGTAAAAAGGCTGCTGATGTTGGTAGGCTTTGCTGTTGCAATAAATCTGTTATTTATTATATTGGTTAAAGTAAGAATGTATTTGATGGCAAAAATGTCAAACGATGTTCTTGTACGCATCCGGCAGGAGCTGTATACCCATATTCAAAAACTAAGTTTTAACTTCTTTGACAGCAGGCCGACAGGTAAAATTCTTGCCAGAATTATCGGAGATGTCAATTCCTTAAAAGATGTGCTCTCCGACAGTGTTACAACACTGATACCGGATTTTGTAACTATAAGTGCGGTAGTGGTTATAATGCTGATAAAAAACTGGAAACTGGCCCTAGCCTCATTAATAAGCCTTCCGCTGATGATGGGCGGTTTGTGGTTTATTGAAACCCGCTCCCATCAAAGATGGCGCATCCACAGGAAAAAAAGCTCCAACCTGAATGCTTTTATTCACGAAGACCTTTCCGGCATGAGGATTATTCAGAGTTTTACGGCAGAAAAAGAAACCGAAGAAGATTTTGATATGCTACTTAAGGAACACAGAGATTCATTTATGGATGCCGTAAGAATAAACGATGCCTTCTTTTCAGTAGTGGATTTAAGCTGGGGTATCGGAACCATTGCCCTGTACTATGTAGCTATAAAAATCATGGGTATAGGGGCCGGTAATGTGGGAACCTTAATATCTTTCGGTATGTTTATAGGTATGTTCTGGCGTCCGATTATGAACTTAAGCAACTTCTATAACAAGTTAATAACAAACATATCCGGTGCCGAAAGAATATTTGATATTTTGGATACCAAGCCGGATATAGCCGACAGGGAAGATGTTATTGAGATGCCGCCCATAAAAGGTGAAGTTAAATTTGAACATGTTTCTTTCGCCTATGACGGAGATACCAAGGTATTAAACGACGTAAGCTTTACCGTAAAACCGGGAGAAACTATCGCCCTGGTAGGCCCGACCGGAGCAGGAAAAACAACAATAGTAAATCTGATTAGCAGATTTTACGACGTTCAGGAAGGTAACGTATATATAGACGGGTATAATGTCAAGGATGTGTCTATAGAAAGCTTAAGAAAACAGATGGGTATCATGACTCAGGATAATTTCCTCTTTTCAGGTACAATTAAGGATAATATCCGGTACGGAAAACTGGATGCCACCGATGAGGAAATTATTGAAGCTGCTAAAGCGGTTAACGCCCATGATTTTATTATGAAACTTGAAAAGGGTTATGATACGGAATTAAAAGAAAGGGGCACCGGCCTGTCCATAGGTCAAAGACAGCTCTTGGCCTTTGCAAGAACCATGGTTTCCAAACCTAAAATACTTATACTTGATGAAGCAACTTCAAGTATTGACACTCATACGGAAATACTGGTGCAAAAAGGTATCGAAGCCTTGCTTAAAGGCCGTACTTCCTTTGTAATTGCTCACCGTTTATCGACCATAAGCAAAGCAGACCGAATCTTTGTTATAGATGACGGAAAAATAGTAGAAGAAGGCACATCCGAAGAACTGCTTGCCAAAAAAGGTTTATACTATAACCTTTATATGGCTCAGTTTAAGAACATTTAAGCAATATGAAACTGTTAGAAATATTTTGCACAAAATTACATGGGGCTCTGCATGTTAAATGCAACGGCCCCATATTTTTATTTAAAGGATTCAGATATGTCCGATTATAATTAGTTTTCTTATAAACCCGTAAAAAATATGCCGTTATATGTACGTCATAACAGATTTATATTCGTTTATAACACACAAATAACGGCATTTTGCTTTTAATTAAATTAAGTCGGCAACAATGATCTTGTACTAAAAATTAATTGATTTAGAAACCTTCTACTGTCGCCATGTATCGGTATTTTCTGCAAATTTGCAAACCAAAATTTATTATGTAATAATTCGTTCCATGTTATGATAAAATCCTTCTGTCAGGCAAGATAATAATAAAGCTGGTTCCTTTGGTAAACTGGGTGCGGACCTTTATCTTTCCGGTATGGGCAAGTATAATTAGCTTTGCCAGAGAAAGACCGAGGCCATGACCGCTGATGTTTTTGTTTCTTACATATTCCGACCGATAAAATCTGTCAAAAATACGCTCCGCGTCCTGACGGGTCATGCCTATTCCCGTATCTTTTACGGTAATAACACAATCACCGTTTTTATTTTCACACGTAATTGTAATCTCGTCACCGTCTTCGGTATATTTTATAGCGTTATCTATAAACACTCTTATTGCCTGCTTTAAAGCCTGCTCATCTCCGTACACAATGACATCCTCCAAAACAGGGCTATCTATTATACGGTTTTCTGCCACCAGTTTAGTTTCCTTCACCATATCCTCAACTACAGGCCGCATATTAAATCTTTTTTTGCGAAGCTTTAAAGTCTTTTTATCATGTCTTGATAAGAATAAGAGTTTTTCAACCAAATCCTGCATGGCCCTGGCTTCATTTTGAATTGCCCTGATGGATTCATCCAAAACTTCTTTGTTTGTACTTCCCCATCGGTCCAAAAGATTGGCATAACCCTGGATTATGGCAATGGGAGTTCTAAGTTCATGAGAAGCATCTGATACGAACTGCTTTTGGCTTTCGTAAGAAGTTTCTATCCTGTCCAGCATGTCGTTAATAACGTTAGCCAGATCCTTTAACTCATTTTGGGTTCCTTCAACGTTAAGTCTTTCACTGTGCAGATTATGAACGGTAAGTCGGTTTGCGGTTGCCGACATTACACGGATAGGCTCAAATAATTTCTCGTCACTTTTTCTTCCTTTCCGAATAACAAGAACAACTATAACTACATATAGAATTATAAGTTTCCATAACATAGAAAGAAAGTTTCTGTAGCTTCCGGATAAATCATACTGAAAAGTAGCCTTATAACCGATATTGTCAACCGAAAATTGCCTGTCTTCGTTAATTACCAGTATATTTTTATCACTTTTACTGTCAAAATGGATTCCGTGAAAAAAATCTTTATCCGATGTAGGTTGATATGCTAAGTCATTATAAATTTCTTCGCCGGTATCCGACCGCACTATCTTCATAGACATACCTTGCTTGTAATAAGGATTTATATATCCTTTTTTACCCTCTTCTTTTATAGATGCTATAATATCATGGTTCGTTGTAAAATTAAATGCAACAGTAAAATGAAATAAAAAATTGACAACC
>CAZIHC010000169.1:0-5549 GCA_964538605.1 uncultured Herbinix sp.
CACATCTTTGGTGATCTCTGCCTATCTATTTCCTACAGTAAAGTTACGCTATCTGCTTTAATAGTACACTTTACTATTTATTATAGATGTTTTATAATAAAAATAATTTTGAAATAAGCTTTGTAGAACACCTTAATATTGAATCATTTTAATAAAAATTGCCGGAATATGCAGTACAGCATTATCCGGCATTTATTATATAGAATCTGATTTATAGTATAAATAAGTTGAAAAACGGTATAAGTAACCTATCTTTATATATAGACCAAAATTTAAAATGTTGTGCTGAAAATTAATTTATTTTAGGCTTCTCCTTATGGAGCAAACTTAAAATATAAATCTTAAATTCCGGTATTACTATAAAAATTTTTAGATAATATATAGTCAGTTTACGCTATAATATAATCAAAAATCTTAAATAATTACTTCAAGATATCCAATAATTCCTTAGGAGTATCGATTATGTAATCGGCTCCTTCTTTTAATAGTATATCACGGGTGCGGAAGCCCCAGGTTACACCGACGCAGGGCAGGCCTGCATTCTTGGCGGTTTGAACGTCTGTTTCTGAATCCCCTACAAAAATAGCTTTTTTGATGTCTGAGCCCATTTCTTTTATTGCTGCATAAACACTGTCGGGAGCAGGCTTACTTTTTACTGTTGCAGATTCGCCTATGGCAACTGTAATATACTCACCAAAATAGTCTTTTACCAATGCCTTAACCGCAGCATCGAATTTGTTTGATACTATAGCCATATGATAGTTATTGTTTTTAAGCTCGGCCAGTAACTCTTTAATTCCGTCATAAGGCCTGGTCTTGTTTTGCATATTGTCTTTGTAATGCTCTTTGAAGGTGGCCAGACATTTTTGCATATCTTCTGTGGATATGTTTGCCGGCAGAGAACGTTCCACAAGTTTTTGCACACCGTTTCCGACAAACCTTCTGACTTCCTCAAGGGTTTTTTCTTCATAGCCATGTTTGGCCAGTGCAAAATTGAGGCTGTCTTTTAAGTCATCCAATGTGTTCAGTAGTGTTCCGTCCAGGTCAAAAATAATAGTGTCGTATTTCATACTTAGTTCCTTTCTGCTGTAATATTATTGAAGTTTACATATTAATTCGAATTTTAAGAGTTTAATATAAATCCTTGTATATACTTATAGCCTGTATATTATATCAAATTTATTTCATTTGTGCCAATAATAATAGGATATATAAAAAAATTAACGGTTGATAAAGATTTACTGTTACACTTCTGAATTATTTGGGGAAAATTAACATATAAAATCGTAAGTTATTGGTCAAATTGCCATTTTTATCTTGACCTGAATATTACATGTGCTACAATAATTTTAGTTACAATCTACAGAAAGGCTGGGAAAAGATGAAGTCCGATATACAAATAGCTCAGGAAGCAAATTTAAAACACATAAGTGAAGTGGCTAAAAAGTTATCAATACAGGAGGAGGATTTGGAGTATTACGGGAAATATAAGGCTAAGCTTTCCGATGAATTGTGGGAAAAAATAAAGAATCGGCCCGACGGAAAACTGATACTGGTTACGGCTATAAATCCGACTCCTGCCGGAGAAGGCAAGACTACGACTACGGTAGGACTCGGACAAGCCTTCGGAAAGATGAACATAAAGTCCGTTGTAGCCTTACGTGAACCTTCTTTAGGACCCTGCTTCGGAATAAAGGGCGGTGCAGCAGGTGGCGGATATGCCCAGGTGGTGCCGATGGAAGATTTAAATTTGCATTTTACAGGCGATTTTCATGCGGTAACATCCGCCAACAATTTGCTTGCGGCAATGCTGGACAATCATATTCATCAGGGTAATGAGTTAAATATAGACCCTAACCAGATTGTATGGAAACGCTGCGTTGATATAAATGACCGGGTACTTAGAAATATTGTTGTAGGACTCGGAAGGAAAGCAGACGGAGTGGTCCGTGAAGACCATTTTGTAATTACTGTGGCCTCGGAAATCATGGCGGTATTGTGTCTGGCTGAAAACATGGAAGACCTTAAAGAAAGACTGGGCAGAATAGTTGTTGCCTATACTTATGACGGAAAGCCCGTACTTGCCAAAGATTTGAAAGCGGTAGGCGCCATGGCGGCTCTGCTTAAGGATGCCATGAAACCTAATCTTATTCAAACCCTGGAAAATACACCTGCTATTGTTCATGGCGGACCATTTGCCAATATTGCTCACGGATGCAACAGTATAAGGGCTACAAAGATGGCATTAAAGCTGGCCGATGTAGTTGTTACGGAAGCAGGCTTCGGGGCTGATCTGGGAGCCGAGAAATTTTTAAATATCAAATGCAGGGCTGCGGGCATTAAACCTGACGCCGTTGTCCTGGTTGCCACAATCCGCGCTCTGAAATATAACGGCGGTATCCCGAAAACCGAGCTTTCAGCCGAAAATTTGGATGCTTTAAAGAAAGGTATAGTAAATCTGGAAAAGCATATCGAGAATGTGCAGAAATTCGGCATACCTGTGGTGGTGGCCTTAAACCGCTTTACGACAGATACATCTGCGGAAATAGATTTTGTAAGGCATTTTTGCGAGGAAAGAAATTGCGAATTCTCCCTTTGCGAAGTTTGGGAAAAAGGCGGAGAGGGAGGCATTGACCTGGCTGAAAAACTTCTTAAAACAATGGAAGAAAAACAAAGCAACTACAGGCCTTTATATGATTTAAACCTGCCTATTAAAGAAAAGATAGAAACCATAGCAAAGGAAATATACGGTGCGGACAAGGTAACATATGATCCTGTTGCTGACAGTGCAATAAAGAAGCTGGAAGAACTGGGATACGGAAATCTGCCCATATGTATGGCAAAGAATCAGTACTCCCTGTCCGATGATCCAAGTAAATTAGGACGACCGACCGGATTTACTGTCAATATAAGAGAAGTATATGTATCGGCGGGAGCCGGTTTTGTGGTGGCAATAACGGGAACCATGATGACTATGCCCGGACTTCCTAAGATTCCGGCTGCGGAAAAAATTGATGTGGATGAGAACGGCAGAATCGTAGGTTTGTTTTAAAATATAGGATAAGTTAAATTAGCTTCGTATATTTTAAAATATAAGGAATAAGTAAAAAGCTTAGTATATTTTAAAATATAGGAATAAGTTAAAAAAAGCCTCGTATATTTTAGTGATGAATGCGGCTTGTCAAAGTCCGATATTCATACATTAAAATAAAGGGGGCTTTTTTATGATTGAAAAAATCAGATTTCAGTATACGGGCGATATTACCGTAATAAATAAACAGCAGTTTGAAGCTCATATCAGGCTGTATGAAGGGTATGTGGATAAGATAAATGAGATTGACCGTATACTTATGAATAATCCTGAGAGGGATAAGGCAAATGCAACCTTCAGCTTCTACAGAGAATGCAAAAGAGGAGAAACTTATGCCCTAAACGGGGTGATTCTTCATGAATTATATTTTGAAAATATAGGCGGCAGGATGAAAATGCCCGATCAGGTGACCATAGGGCAGTTTGAAATGTATTTTGGAAGTTTCAATAACTGGAAGAATGATTTTATAGCCACCGCCAAAGCCAGCAGGGGATGGGCCGTTCTTTGTTATGACCAGAGAAGTTGCAGGCTGAGAAATATAAGCCTTGATGCCCATGACCTTGGCAATATTGCTTATTCGGCACCGGTGCTGGTGCTGGATGTATATGAACATGCGTATTTTCTTCAGTATGCGGACAATAAGACGGAGTACATAAATCGTTTTATGGATAATATCAACTGGGAAGTTGTTTGTGACAGGATGGGAATATACTAGACATTAAAAAACACCTGCCGCGTTTATATGTGTCAGTTAAGATATGGCTTACGGTAATGTCATGAGTATCACGGCAGGTGTTTGATATTTTCATAAAAAGGTAATGTACATTCCGGGAAGTTTAATTAATATCAAAATTGTTAGTGTGACTTTGAAAGTATATGAGATATATATGTACCCAGTAACTTAATGTGTTTACAGAAAGTTCATAATTTATTTACAGTTTATTAACTGTACCTGACACCATTGAGGGGACTCCGTCAAAAGCCTGCTCGCAGTAGATACACCGGTAAATTCCTTTTTTCTTGTCTGTCAGTTTAAATGAATGAGGAATTCCTTGTTCTACGGAAGTTATGCATCTGGGGTTTTTGCATTTTAATATGTTTTCCACGTATTCGGGAAGCCTGGGATTCTTTTTTTCTATTATTTCTCCGTTTTCAATGATGTTGATTGTTATGTTAGGATCTATTGCGCCAAGAATGTCCAAATCTATTTCGTCCAGCATGCCTTCTATTTTAATTATGTCTTTGCGGCCCATCTTATTGCTTCTTGCGTTTTTAATTATGGCCACACTGCAGTCCAAATGTTCCAAATTAAGATAGTTGTAAATTTTCATTGCACCGCCGACTTTTATATGGTCAATGACAATTCCGCGTTTTATTACATCTATATTTAACATAAGGTCCTCCTTTCTTAATCCCGAAGCAGCATCATTATAAGCGCCATTCTAACATATACTCCGAATTGAGCCTGTTTAAAGTAAACCGCCCGAGGGTCATTATCAACTTCTACTGAAATTTCATTCACCCGAGGAAGAGGATGCAGTACCAGCATGTCCTCCTTAGCCAGAGCCATTTTGTTGCTGTCAAGTATATAGGTGTCTTTTAGTCTGATATAGTCTTCTTCGTTAAAGAAGCGTTCTTTCTGTACTCTGGTCATGTAGAGGATGTCCAGATAAGGGATAGCTTTTTCGAGGCTCCTAACTTCCTCATAAGGAATATTATTTGCATCAAGTATTTCATCTTTTATATATGCGGGTACTTTTAATTCTTCGGGAGATATGAGGATAAATCTGATGTTATTATATCTTGACAGGGCGCCGATTAAGGAATGAACGGTTCTTCCGAATTTCAGGTCGCCGCAAAAGCCAACGGTCAGTCCTTCGAACCGCCCTTTTAACTGCTTTATGGTAAATAAATCTGTAAATGTTTGAGTGGGATGATTATGACCGCCGTCTCCGGCATTGATAACTGGAATGGATGAATGAAGTGATGCGACCAACGGGGCGCCTTCTTTGGGATGACGAATTGCGCAGATGTCTGCGTAAGAGGAAACGACTCGAATTGTATCGGCGATACTTTCGCCTTTAGCTGCGGAACTGCTTTCTGCTGATGAAAAACCGATAACACTTCCGCCAAGGTTTAACATGGCAGCTTCAAAGCTTAGTCTTGTTCGTGTACTTGGTTCATAGAACAAAGTTGCAAGTCTTTTTCTGTAACATGCATCAGAATATTTCTTCGGATTTTTATAAATATCCTCAGAAAGACTTAATAATTCATCCAACTCATCAAGAGTCAGATCGGTGGGACTGATGATATGCTTCATGAAAACCTCCATATTTTGTGATTTGTTTTTTATTCAACCAAATATTCTAATATAATAACAGAAAAATTTCAATTAATATCTGAGATGCATTTATCAATTTATCTTATACATGGAATTAATAATTTTAATAAATAAATT
>CAZIHC010000170.1:0-5544 GCA_964538605.1 uncultured Herbinix sp.
AATTTAGCATGATTCAAACACATCATACCCCAACACTTGACAAAGAGCCAAAAAAACTCCTAAGCAGTTTAGTTACTTCCCTTCTCTGCTCAGGAGGTGTCATATCAATATGCCATTTATAACCGCATATCCTTTATTATATTACAATTCTTTTTCATATGTACTTTACTTCATACGATAGAAAATATGGTCGCCAATAATTTTATATTCGTATTTTTTCTTTATATTTGCCGCTTTGCTGTTGTTTAATCTGAAATACAGAAAATCTCCTATATTATTCTCACCGCTTAAAGCTGCCTTTGCAGCTTTTATAGCTCTGTTCATGCATTTTCTTTCAGCTTCAGGATTTTTTCCCGGGAAAACACCTGTATCATAGCATTCAAATGCTTTGTCAAGAATACTCTTTCCGGTCTTGCTGTTTTTAACCGTAACGCTGAACTGAACTCCCCATTTATTATCATATATAACTTCTTCTATGGTATTTGCATGAGAAAAAATAGGGCTTTTTACCCTGTTTAAAACCACATTGGCTACCGCAAGCATTCCTTCATAGGATTGGTTGCCTGCTTCGGCATAAACCAGGCAAGCTAAAAGTCTTAGATCTTTTTCGCTATAAGATGGTTTGTCAGATTGATCTTTATTCTTTTCCTTCTTTGCCGATTCGGCTTCGTCATTGATCTCGTTATTTTCTTGTTTGGCTTTCTCATTTTCACTATCGGAATCTGCTGAAATTTTCTCTACATAATAGACTTGCCCTTGCTCGTCAACATAGATTTCATATTTGTCCAAATCGAATGTCTCTTCATCCGACAATTTCAAATCCGTATCAGATATTTCTTCTGTCAGGGAATTTTCTTCTGTATCCAAAAGTCCTTCCGTCAAAGAAGCTTCTTCGGTAAGAACTATCGCATCGGAATTTTCCGAATACACTAATTCAGATGCTTTTACCGTAGAGTTATAGCTGAGTGTAATCAGCATTATTCCGATAATTGCAATGTATAATTTCTTTATGGTATTCATAGTAATCTCCTCAGAAATCTAATTGTTACAAATTTGGAATATTCATAATACTTTGTTAACAATTACGTAATAAATTATAACATAAACGAAAAAAAAAACAACCCTAAAATTTTAAGGCTGTTTTTATGCAATATCTATAATTATTATTCTGTTATAATATCCTTAATTTGAATCCTGACGTGTCCTATACATTGCCAACAGCAAATCCAGCATGCGGCCGTAACTTTTTACACCGTCAGCCTGTGCGTTTGCCTTAAGATAGGTATCATTAATCTTATTGGAAACCGTACTGACTACAGTATCTTCATATTTAGCCCAATATTCATTGTTGGCCCTTAAGTCTTTTATAACCCCTTCGGCAAACATATTCCTGATTTCAAAATACATTTCCTTGTTTTGTCCGTACAGGGCGTTGCCTGCCGTTATAAGTGCATGCATAACGCTGCTGTACATTAATTCTATATTTTCCGAACCTACACCAGCCAGATAAGCAATAAAGTTTGCTTCATCCTCCCGCATAAACCCTCTTTGATGGGCCAGTTCATGCAGCATTGTAAAGGGGATGGAGTAATCCGGAATATCAACGTTTACATTGGCCTCTACGGTAAATGGTATGAATATGCCTGTTGTTTCCGTATAAGACATTAAGGCCGATAAAAACAAGGGCTTTGGAGGTCCGTATCTGCCGCTTAGAACAGGGTATTTTTCCGAAAGGCTTCTCATAGCCTGATCTGCTTTTCTTGCCAGTTCATATTTACTTACGGACAGTTTAAAAATGCCGTTTTCATCTTCCATGGGAATTTTACTTCTTAAATCGTTTGCCTGTTCTGCAAGATATTTGGTCAGACCGTACAGTTCTTCAAGAGAAGATTCTTTTATTTCAAGATTGGAGTAATAACTAAACGGATACCGGTAATAATTAAGCCCTCCCAAAAGAGTAAAAGAAAATAATAACACACTCCCGGCAGCAAGTACGTTAATTACCGCCCTGGCAAAATGCATCTTCCGTTCTTCCTTATCCTTAAGTATACGATAAATAAATCTGCTTAATATAATAAATATAATAACCGGTAACGCTATAACCGAAATTTCCGCCAAAGATATGGGTAAAATGCCGGTTATAAGGGAAATAAACTGGGAAAGCCATTTATAGATACGTAAAGCATATACCTGCTCGGCAAAAAAATTGCTTTTTCTGGCTAATAATATCAAAATCAAGGATATAGGTGTTAATATTATTAAATAAACCCGCTTTAATTTTAACAGTCTTTTCACTTAAGAATCTCCCCTTTCGTACGGTAAATCCCCGTAATTTATAGTAACATATTATACCCCTGTTAGCAATAAATCAGGTTCCGATAGCCTTATGTAATTGTTGCCACAAGCCACATAACCTGTATTACGGATAAGGTATGTCTGTGTATTTCTCAGTTTGAAAAATGTCAATACAGGACAAAAAAAGCCGGGACCTTTTTGGTCCCGGCCATATTATGCTCAACATTAAAACTTGGGAACAACTGCTCCTTCATAAGTTGATTCTATAAATTCTCTTACCTCGTCGCTCATTAAGGCTTCTACCAATGCTTTAATTTCTTCACGGTCTTCATCGCCTCTTCTTACAGCGACAATATTGGCATAAGTTTCGGCAGCCAGTGAATCCTGGGCTTCTACGGCTACTGCATCTTTAGACACATTTAATCCTGCCTGAATTGCATAGTTGCCGTTAATAACCGCCATATCCACATCCTGGAGCGAACGGGCCAGCTGAGCCGCTTCAATTTCAATTATTTTAAGATTTTTGGGATTTTCTACGATATCGTTAATTGTTGCGTCCATGCCGGCACCTTCCCTAAGCTTAATAAGGCCCTGAGCTTCAAGTAACAGTAACGCTCTTGCTTCGTTTGTTCCGTCATTAGGTACGGCAATCTGAGCTCCGTCTTTTAAATCCTCTATCTTTTTGGTCTTTCCGGGATACAAACCGAAGGGTTCATAATGAATTTTTGCTACGGATACAAGGTCTAAGCCCCGTTCTTCGTTGAAGTTATCCAAATAAGGCTGATGCTGGAAGTAGTTGGCATCAAGGTCGCCGTAATCCAAAGCCAGGTTGGGCTGTACGTAATCAGTGTACTCAACTATTTCAAGCTCATAACCCTTTTTAGCCAATATACCTTTGGCAACTTCCAAAATTTCAGCATGAGGAGTAACACTGGCACCTACTACAATCTTTTTCTTTTCGGCTGTATCATTATTGCCTGCTTCTTTATTATCTTCTTTAGCATCCTCTTTTGTATCTACTTTATTATCTTCCTTATTCTCATTAACCACATTGTTTTGCTGCTTGGTATTTTTCTTTTCATTTGTACCGCATCCGCCAAGTACAGCCGCAAAAATTAGCAAAAACAATACTAAACTGATCTTTTTCATCCTCTTACCTCCTCTAATTATTTACTCCCATACCTTATATAGTTTGCTGCTACCTATAATCTTTTATCGGTATGCCTCATCCATCTGGCCCCGATCTCCTGGATTCCCTGGACAATTAATACCATTAAGGCAATGGTTACCAACATTATATCCGTTTCATAGCGATAGTAACCGTAGTTAATGGCAATTGTACCAAGTCCCCCTCCTCCGACAAATCCTGCCATAGCCGAATAACTTAATATTGTAATTACCGCTATGGCTCCTCCCATAATAAGGGACGGTTTAGCTTCAGGAATTAACACCTTAAATACTATTTGAAAAGGTGATGCTCCCATAGACTGTGCAGCTTCGATAACACCGCTGTCTACTTCCTTTAATGAAGATTCAACCAGCCTGGCTATATAAGGGGCCGAGCCGATTACTAAAGGAACAACAACGGCATTGGGTCCAAGGGTGGTTCCTACAACCGCTCTGGTAAACGGCATTAAGGCAACCAATAAAATAACAAACGGAACGGAACGGATTAGATTAACTATTACACCCAGGATTTTATTGAGTGTCACAAAAGGCTTAATCCCGTCCTTATCCGTTACGACCAATAAAATCCCCAAAGGAAGCCCTATAAGATAGGCCATAAAAGAGGATACTAAAGTCATATACAGAGTTTCCAAAATCCCTCTTCCTATCATATTGATAACAGCCTTGCTGAACATCTAGATCACCTCCTCAAACGGTATTTTATGGGTTTCCAGATAAGCATATATTCTTTTCTTCCCGCTTTCATCGTCGGGAAGCTGAATAACCATTTGACCGTAAGCTTTGCCGTAAATATCCTTTGTATCGGCAAATAATATATTCACCGGAGTTTTACATTCCAATACCATATTGGCAATTACAGGCTCAAATGAAGTCCGTCCGTCAAATATAATCCTGAGTTTATCTTTTCCTTCAAATATTTCAATATGATTAGCCCCCGAAAATACCAGCTGTTTTGCAATCTTTGACTTGGGCTTCATAAATACTTCTTCCACAGTGCCTATTTCCGCAATTTGGCTTTTGTCCACTATGGCAACACGGCTGCAAATTTCCTCAATAACACTCATTTCATGGGTTATAACTATAACGGTAATACCCAGTTTCTGATTAATTTCTTTAAGAAGGTTAAGGATTGATCTTGTTGTTGTCGGATCCAGAGCACTTGTTGCCTCATCGCACAATAAAACTTTCGGATTGGTAGCTAAAGCTCTCGCTATGGCAACCCTTTGTTTTTGCCCGCCTGACAATTGTGCCGGATACGCTTTGGCTTTATCACTTAAACCGACAATCTCCAAAAGTTCATAAGCCCTTTTTCTTGCTTCTTTTTTCGGTACCCCGGCTATTTCCAGGGGAAAGCAAATATTCTGCAAAGCCGTACGCTGCATAAGCAGGTTAAATTGCTGGAATATCATGCTCATTGACTGTCTGATTTTCAGTAATTCTTTTTCACTGACTTTTGACAGATCAATTCCGTTAAAGATTACTTTCCCTTCTGTGGGCCTTTCCAGATAATTTATACATCGAACCAGGGTGCTTTTCCCTGCCCCGCTAAGTCCGATAATGCCGAATATTTCTCCTTCATATATGGTTAAATTGATATCCTCCAAAGCCCTAACAGAACTATTTTTATTATCATAAATTTTACCCAGCCCGATAAGTTCTATTATCGGAGTTCGATTTGCCATGACTCCCACCTCGTTAACTTTAGTAAAACCGTATCCTTATATTTAATTATTTTAGCTGCGTTTATCTGCCAGCTTAAAAAAAACAGGATGGCTGATAGCCTCCTGTCGGTTTTCATAACTCTTATCTATGATATTATTACAAGATGTATATCATCTTATTATGAAAACACCACATTCATCTATCAGAGCGCAATATTTTATATGGCATGTTATACATAGTACACATACCGCACATGTCGCACATATTGCACATGACGATGATTGATGTTCTCACTATATTTGCTCCTTTCCGGGATACTTCTGATTAATTCCAAGTAATCAGATATGTTTGTTGGTAGTATAACGTATGAATTATGTTATGTCAATACGTTATTTATAA
>CAZIHC010000171.1:0-514 GCA_964538605.1 uncultured Herbinix sp.
AGCCTCCTGTTTTTTTTCATTTTTCCTCCCAAACCAATCAACTTCAAAAGCCTTTTAAGACTTAAATATTTGCTATTATAAAGGTCTGGGACTAAGCCCAGACCTTTTTTTTGGAGACAATTATTTATGTTAATAATTAATTTTTTAAGGATGCTTCATACTCTTCATATTTTAATCTGCGCTCTTCTATAATCTCTCTTGCACCGGAGTTGAGCCAATCTTCAATACCTGCATCCCATACAGCATCAAAATCTTCAGGAGCAGCCGTAACAGCTCTTGCCATTAACTCATTACCCTTATCAATCAGGGTCTGAGTATAAGGACCGGCTGCACTTAAGGTTACAGGAACGATAATAGCAGGACGACCGTTACGCATAGCATTCTCATATGCGGTAACAATCAGTTCAGGCTCAACAGTATATCCGCTTGCAATAGCCTTTGCATTCAGTTCATCATTGCCAAGGTCAAGTCCGTTGATCATGATGGTGTAGTCGATGTTCTGAGGAGAGTTCAT
>CAZIHC010000171.1:524-5539 GCA_964538605.1 uncultured Herbinix sp.
TCTCGCCTTCGGCAGGTATAAGTCTGGGAACACCGTTTTCAACTACGTGAGTAACTCCTTCGTCACCAAGCTGTAAGTAGCTGCGGTTCTCAAACTTGGACAGCCAGTTAATATAACGAAGTGCGCCTTCTACGTTCTTGCTGAATGCAGGTACGAAGAAGTTAACACCTGCGGAATCGTAAAGACCTTTAACTGTCTTGCCTTCTGCGTTCTGGAAAGGATCAATTGATACGATTTCAGCATCAGGTATGTTTTGTCTTAAGTCTCTTAACAAACCGGGTGTGTCACGATAAGGCTGATCCCAGTTATGTATGAAGGCTCCTACAACACCCATCTTAATCAGGTTATCGCTGTCTGTATCGTCTTTATAAAGTGCGAATTGGTTATCGATTAAGCCTTCATGATACATCTTGTTCAGGAAACGAACGCCTTCCTTATATCCGGGAAGGAGATATTGACGGTCAACAACGGTATTGATCCAGCGATCTTTGTCGCTTAAATTAGGATCAACAAAGGATTCAATTAACGCTGATGCTCTCCAGCGAACGTCACTGGTCATAGTAAACGGAACAACGTTGTTCTTGCCAACTCCGCCGGGATCCTTTTCTTTGAATTGTACCAAAGCGTTATAGAATTCTTCGGTAGTTGTAGGCAAAGGTAATCCGAGTTTGTCAAGCCAGTCTTTACGGATGAAAGTACCGACTTGTGCTACGTTCATACGACGTGCAGGTATGGAGTATACTGCACCGGTTTCCGTATCCATGTTACGATAAATCATGTCACGACCGGGAAGTGCAAGGTCGGGACCAAGGAATTCCTTAAGATCCGGAAGTAAAGTTTCTATATAAGGAGCCAAGTCGGTAAGGCCGCCTAAATCACGATAATGAGCAATCAAGTCACCGCTGTATGTTAAGCATACGTCAGGTGCGGTGCCGGCAGCCATCAGGTTGTTAAGCTGGTCGGTTTCTTCCCAACGGGATACTGCTACAAATGTTACACCCAAATTAAGTTCTTCCAAACACTTTTGTTTGATCCAATCGGTGTAATAGTTATTGGTAGGATCGGTTTTACCGCCGTCTGTACCACGGTCAAATACTTCTACTGTAATCTCACTGTAAGGCGGTTTCTCGTCAGCTACAGGTGTTTCATCATTCTGTTTTTGCTCAGGAGCTTTTTCCGGTGACTCAGTTTTTGCACCAGTATCCTGCGTTTCATTGCCACCGTTTTTCTTTCCACATCCCCCCAAAACTGTGACAATCATCATGCATACAAGCAGGATTGACAACAATTTCTTTTTCATTTTACATCCTCCTATTTATATTTTTATAAATCACAACGACAGTTTAAATTCCCATCGTTGAAATTTACCGTTAGTATTATTCCTTAATTGCGCCCAGGGTAACTCCTGTTATAAAGTAACGCTGCAACCAAGGATAAACTATTAATATCGGAACTGTAGCAAACATAACCGAAGCCGCTTTAAGCCCTTCACTGGCTACCGGTGCCGCAAATCCTTCCTGTTGAGCCGTTTCTATAGACGACCTGTTATTA
This sequence comes from uncultured Herbinix sp., assembly GCA_964538605.1. Classification (GTDB taxonomy): domain Bacteria; phylum Bacillota; class Clostridia; order Lachnospirales; family Lachnospiraceae; genus Mobilitalea. Next base: position 2,076 of record CAZIHC010000171.1, read on the forward strand.
ATAACCTGCCAAAGTTTTAACTGTATAGGAACATATTTCGGATCGGAAATATACATAAGTGCATCAGAAAAACCGTTCCATCTGCCTACCGCATAGAATAAAGCTAAAGTAGCCAAGGCAGGTTTTGAAAGCGGCAGATAGATTCTTATCAGGATATTTACCGGTCCTGCACCGTCCAGCTGGGCTGATTCGCGCAAACTGTCCGGTATTGTATAGAAAAAGCTTCTTAGTATTATCATGTTAAATATGGACAGACAATTAGGTATGATAAGTACCAACGGATTATCAAGCAGATTTAGCTGCTTCATCAATAAGTAATTCGGTATGGTACCTGCACTGAAGTACATTGTTAAAAGGAACATGCTGTTAAAAAATCTTCTGCCCTTAAGATTTTCGTAAATCAAAGGATATGCTGCCATTATGGTAATAGTCAGCGATACAACGGTACAAATCAGTGTTAAAAGGGCAGTCCACCATAAAGAACGGACAAATGCCTTGTCTTGAAGTACATAGTAGTATGACTCCAAAGTAAACTCCACAGGCCAGAATGAAACCCGGTTGTTTATCATAGCCTGAGTTGAGCTAAAAGATCTGGCAAAAATATTTACCATCGGAAGTAAACACAATAATATGAATATAAAGCATATAGCAGCAACTATAATATCCTCAATCCTTCTTCTTCTTGACTTAACCATATGTACTAAACCCCCTTACCATATTCCGCGTTCGCCGAAACGTTTTGCAATAGCATTGGCACCAAATAAGAAGATTACACATACAACCGACTGGAATAATCCTACTGCGGCTGTAAGGGAGAACTGGAAGCCCCTGATACCTACACGGTAAACATAAGTACTCAACACATCGGCTACATCCATAACCAAGTCATTCTGCATTGCAAAAGGACGGTCAAATTCGCTTCCCAAAATGCGTCCCATATTCATAATCAAAAGCACAATTATAGTGGAACGGATACCCGGCAAAGTAACGTGCCATATTTTTCTGAGACGCGAAGCTCCGTCAACTTCGGCCGCTTCATACAATTCAGGGTTGATGCCTGTAATTGCAGCCAGATATATAATTGTATTCCAACCCATTTCCTTCCACAGGCCTAAGGCTATATATGTAGCCACATATAAACCGTTTTCCATTAGGAAGTTTATGGGACCTAATCCCATTTTGCCAAGTAATACATTTACAACACCGGTACGGGGCGCCAAAAGCTGCCTTGCCATACCGCTAATTATAATCCAGGATAAAAAGTGAGGAAGATAAACAATAGTCTGGGTTACCCTTTTATAACGCTTGAAGGCAAGCTCATTTAAAAGCAATGCCAGTATTATCGGAAAAGGAAATCCGAATATGAGATCAAGAAAGTTTAACATTAAAGTATTGCGAAGCGCATACCAAAAATCTTTTGTCTCAAAAGCCTTTTGAAACCATTTGAAAATGGGATCAGACCACTCTGAAGCCCATACGCCCTTAAACATGTTATACTCCTTAAAGGCCATAACTATATTTGTCATTGGCCAATACCTGAAAACAACGGCAAATGCCACCGGTAACACCAACATCAAATAAAGGGTCCATGTCTTCTTGAGGTATAGATAGGCTTTTTGTACTGTACGCTTTTTTTTCATGATAATTTTAGTCCCCCTTGTACTTAATTGACAAAATCTTATTGTATGATTGGTATAAACGTTATAAGCATTTATAACCCAAATTATATACTTCATACAATAAATATACCGGCTCAACAAAAAATACAATACTTTTTAACTAATTTTAATCCATTATAACAGTGAAATTTAGAAAAAAACATGGGTAAACTATTGAAATCATGTAAAAATTATATATAACTTAACATAATTTTAATCAGTCTGGTTAATTGACATATTACAACAATTCATTTAAACTAGAATTGTAGACATTAATATAACCGTCGCCTTTATTTGGAAAGGGATTATAATGAGTAACTTCGATTATTTGGATGATATAAATGTAACAGTTGACTATTTCAACCATAGAATTTGCACTCCAAACTGGGAAATCGAAGACGGAGTTATAGATTTTGTCGATATTACATATATTATCAGCGGTCAGGCGGAATATAACATAGACGGAACCAGGTATATTGTTTCATCCGGTGACCTTATTTGCATCCCCAGCGGAAGCAGACGTTCGGCGGTAAGTATTCCCGATGCTCTGATGGAATGCTATTCCGTTAACGGAAAAATACGCAATATTGACGGTGAAGATGTTAAACTTCCCTTGCCTCTTATCCGCAATATAGGTCTTCATAAGGATATTATTAATTTGTATAATGATTTAAATACCGTATGGACTTTAAAGGACCCCGGCTATAAGTTAAGGGCCAAGGGTATATACCTGATGATTTTACAGCGTTATTTTCAGATAATTATCTACCAGAGAGATACCAGTATCATGGACATCAGGATTAAAAAAGTCCTTCATTATATGTCCAACCATTATAACGAACCACTCACCGTTCAAAAGATGGCGTCTATGTTTAATTTAAGCGATATGTATTTCGGCAATCTGTTCAAACAGGAAACCGGAATGTCATTTCGAAATTTTCTTACTCTTATCCGTATGAACAAGGCTGAAGAAATGTTATACAGCGGCGAATATAAAATCCATGAAATCGCAGATGCATGTGGATTTACAGATGTATTTTATTTCAGCAGGGTATTTAAAAAGCATCGTGGCATATCTCCTTCTGATGCTATAAGAAAACATAAACTAAAAAACGGAATATACGTGGACAGTGTATAATATAAACGGCATGATTTGATTACGGTCATTAGCAAAATAACCGCAGTAAATCATGCCGTTTACTTTTATTCTCCGAAATCTCCCGTATAATTTATAAGGGCCGCACTATGTACCCCTTCCAGGTCCGATAATTCCGAAGCAAAATTAGTATTGCCGTCTTTTAATTTCATCTCAACAGTCAATTCAACATTGTCCTTATATACGGTTTTGTTTTTAAGTACATACTTTTTATCGGCCAATATTTTATGTACGTCATCGGATGCCTTCTCATTATATTTGACAATCAACAGATATACCTGATTTTGAGTCTTTAACTTGACCAAAAGTATGTATACCAGTGAAATTATTACCGTACAAACAAATGACATTAGATATAGTTTTGCCCCGCAGGTAATACCGATTGATATGGCAAAAAACAGAAATCCTACATCCATAGGGTCTTTAACAGCCGTTCTGAAACGGACAATGGACAAGGCACCGACCATGCCTAAAGAAAGCACTATGTTGGAACTGATGGTTAAGACTATGAATGCCGTTATCATGCTGACAAGTACAAGCAGTATATTGAAGCTGTGGCTATACAGAACCCCTTTATAAAAATATTTATAAACAAAGTAAATTACCATGCCGCAAATAAAGGCGGCTAACAGGGCCATAACAATGTCATT
>CAZIHC010000172.1:0-5488 GCA_964538605.1 uncultured Herbinix sp.
TGAGTTTCTTCATTTATTAAATTTTTTAATTCAAATACTCTCAATTTCGCCATACTTACTACCTCCGTTAATCTCACTACATCATTTTAAGTTCCTTCTCAATCGCGTCTGCCAAGCCTTTATCAAGTACTGCCAAAGAAGCACGAAATTCCTTCCCCATTGCGTGACCAAGATCATCTTTGGTGCCGAAAAAATATATAGGAACATTATAATAAGTACACATGTCTCTAAATCTTTTCTTGGTATTGTCTGATGCATCTTCAGCAACTATGACTAAGGCTGCCTTATATTCTTTCACCGCCTTTTCAGTCAGAAATTCACCGCTTACTATGTTGTTGGATTTTGTAGCAATGCCTAACAGGCTAAGTACCTTTTTTTGTGTCGGTTTCAAGTAATACCAACTCCTTTTCCAGGTTGGCAAGCAATTCTTTAGGTATCTCCACCTTTAGCGATCGCTCCAAACCCTTTGACTTGATTGCTTTCTTCAAACAATCGACCGAACAGCATATATATGCTCCCCTGCCGTTTTTCTTTCCTGTAGTGTCAACAATAATGTCTTCTTCGGGAGTTCTCAATATGCGGATCAGTTCTTTCTTTGGCTTAGATACACCGCATCCTGTGCATAATCTCATCGGTATTTTCTTTGCCACTATCTATCACATCCTTAACTTCCCATAACCTGGGATTCGCTCTTAATATCGATCTTATATCCCGTAAGTTTTGCTGCCAGTCTGGCATTCTGTCCTTCTTTACCGATAGCCAAGGAAAGCTGATAATCGGGAACGATAACCCTTGCACTTTTTTCTTCTTCGTTGACATGAACAGATATTACCTTGGCAGGACTTAAGGCGTTTTCTATAAGCTTAGCAGGATCGTCACTCCAGTTAATAATATCAATTTTTTCATCCCTCAGTTCATAAACAATGGCATTTACCCTTGCCCCGTTAACACCGACGCAGGCTCCGACCGCATCTACATTCGGATCATTGCTCCATACTGCTATTTTTGTTCTGGAACCTGCCTCACGGGCAATAGCCTTAATTTCCACAGTACCGTCCTGAATTTCTGCAACTTCTGCTTCGAACAAGCGTTTAACAAGTTCGGGGTGAGTTCTGGAAACCAAAATACGGGGCCCCTTTGGTGTGTCCTTAACTTCAAGGACATACAGCTTGATACGTTCCGTAGGGCGGAAAACCTCACCCTTAACCTGTTCATTTTCATTAAGCATAGCATCGACTTTGCCAAGATTTATGCTTATATTATTGCCTACATACCGTTGCACGATACCGGTTACAATATCTCTTTCCTTTGTTACATACTGTTCATACAGTACTTTTCTTTCTTCCTCACGAATCTTTTGAACAACAACCTGTTTTGCCTTCTGAGCCGCAATCCTGCCGAAATTCTTCGGTGTAACTTCAATATTGACGGTATCGCCGACGTTAAGACTGACATCCTTCTTTCTTGCCTCTGCCAGGCTGATTTGCGTAACGGGGTCTGTTACTTGTTCTACAACTTGCTTCATGGCATAAACATTTACTACTCCGGTTTCGCGGTCAATATAAACTTTAATATTATCTGCTCTGCCAAAATTATTTTTGCATGCTGCAACCAGCGAATTCTCAAGGGCTTCCAAAATAACTTCCTTTTTAATGTCCTTTTCTTTTTCAAGCTGGTTCAGTGCTTCAATCAGTTCCCTGTTCGCATCCATTTTCAGACTTCTCCCTTCATATTTTAAAGCAATTATTTATTTAAAAATCAATAGTCAGACGGACCACAGCAATATCTTTTCTCGGAATTTCCATTTCAGTCTGATCGTCAATCTGAATTTTAATAAAATTGGCATCATAACCCTTTAAGATGCCGACCCATTCTTTCTTCTTGTCAATGGGCTTATAAAGTTTTATTTCTACTTCTTCACCGATACTTTTATCAAAATGCTTATCTTTTTTTAGCTGTCTTCCAAGTCCCGGTGAGCTTACTTCAAGCACATATGAATCGGGTATAAAATCTTCTTCGTCCAGCAAATCGCTAAGCTTTCTGCTTACCAGCTCGCAATCATCAATGGTTATGCCGCCTTCCTTGTCGATATAGACTCGCAGATACCAGTTGCCGCCTTCTTTGACATATTCCACATCATACAATGTAAAATTGTTTTCTGCCAAAATCGGTTCCAGTAATTTTTCAGTTTTTTTCTCGTATACCTCGCGGTTTGCCAACTCATTCCCTGCCTTTCGAAATTATTTTATTATAAAAATATTTTTAATATAAAAATTATCTTAACACAATTGCCACTAAATACCTTGTTTACAAAATACAAGAGTGGACTTGCGTCCACTCCCAATTAGTCTTACCATTTAGCACTGTTGATATTATAGCAAACAAAGCCAATATTTGCAAGTGTTATTTTCTTTATATTTAGGCATATACGCCGGCCAAATTTTATTCGTATAACCGTGTGTCTTGTTAAAACTGATTATAGGAACCCATCTGGCTTAAAAATTCTTTGGTCCTTTGATTCACGGAGTTGCAAAAGATCTCTTTCGGCGTTCCCTGCTCAACAATAAATCCCTTATCCATAAAAATGACCCGGTCTGATACTTCTTTTGCAAATGCCATTTCATGGGTTACTATAACCATTGTCATCTTTTCCTTGGCCAGATTCTTTATTACTTTAAGAATTTCTCCCGTAAGTTCCGGATCCAATGCGGAAGTCGGTTCATCAAAGAAAAGAATTTTGGGATTTAAAGCCAGGGCTCTGGCAATGGCTATTCTTTGCTGTTGTCCACCGGAAAGTTCGCAGGGATACGCATTGCACTTGTCAGCCAGGTTCATCTTTTTAAGAAGCTCCATGGCAATCTTTGTGGCTTCTTCTTTGCTTCTTTTAAGAACAACCGTCTGTGCATCAATAATATTTTTCAAAACCGAATAATGGGGAAAAAGATTAAAATTCTGAAACACCAGGCCGACTTTCAGCTGAATTTCATGCAAAGTGTTTGAATCGGCATATACTGCTTTATCTTCTTTAGTTTCAACCATAACCTTGCCGTCAATTTCAATTCGGCCACTGTCCACCTTTTCAAGCTGTGTAAGGCACCGGAGCAAAGTGGATTTGCCAGACCCGGATGGGCCGATTATTGAAACTACTTCTCCCTCTTTAACTTCCAGAGATATATCTTCAAGTACATTTAATTCATCAAATTTCTTTTTTATATTATAAGCTTTAACAAGCATTTAAATCCTCCGACTAAAAACAGATAATCACAGTAGCTTTATATTTTATAATAATCAAATTTTTTTTCTATTAACTTAAAGGCAAACTCAACCGCCGTATTCATAACAAGATAAAATAATGCTGCAATAATTACAGGTATAGCGGAAAAGTATTTTGACCCGGCCTTAGATGCCACATCAAATATTTCGCTTACAGAAATAACCTGGGCAAGGGCCGTATCTTTTACCAGAGTCATAAACTCATTGCCCGTAGCAGGTATAACATTTTTTACAACCTGAGGAAGAATAATTCTCATAAATGTCTGAAATCTGTTGTATCCAAGCACTTTTGCCGCTTCGTACTGCCCTTTTGGTATAGCGGCAATTCCGCCTCTGAAAATTTCTCCGAAATATGCCGCATAATTTATTACAAAGGCAATTATGCAGGCTGTAAACCGTTTAAAACCTACCCCGAATATGTAAAAAGGTCCGTACATAAAAAAGAAGAGCTGCAACATAAGGGGTGTTCCCCGGAATAATAGCTGGTATATCCTTGTAGGCAGGCTGATTATCATAAAACGGCTTCTTCTTGCCAGAGCAACCAAAAATCCTAAGGGTATCGAAAACAGTATGGTCAGAAAAAAAATCTTAAGTACCGTACCTGTTGCGGCAAACATATTTTTTAGTATTAAATCTATAGGTATATTATCAATTTTCATAGCCGGTAACCTTTCTTTATTAATTAACACTTTACCATATTACCATAATGATGTGCCATTTTCAATCTTATTTTAATTCCTTTATTTTCTAAATTTTTTATTAACATTAAATACAATATATTGACAAAATATATAAAATACATCATACTATATATATCCCCATATATTGAAACTTTTCGACATTAATTATTGCTGACGTTTTTGTTCTCGTAATTTTCAGACCTTAGGAAGAAGGTTTCACCACACCATACGTACATTGTGTACTACAGGTATAGGTGAAACCTTCTTGCTTTTGAAAGCTTTGTTAATTTTTCTGCAATATAATTGTCTGTTCTAGCGTATATTTTATTGCTGTCAATACCTTCTCTTATTCTATAATTGTAATATCGGAACCGAACCATTTTGTAGAGATTTTTTCTACGGTTCCGTCTGCCTTCAGTTCTCTTAAAGCATTATTTACAGCCTCAGCCAGTGCTTCCTCGCCTTTTCTAAAACCGATGGCATATTTTTCCGCAACTAAACTGTCTTCCAATATTACAAAGTCTTTTCCTGCTTCATTAATCATATAGGATGCAACCACTGAATCCATAAGCACCGCATCGGAATTGCCGGTTTCAAGATCCATAAGGGCTGTTACATAATCTTTGAAGCTGGAATTAATTTCCCCCAAAGATTCCCTGAACTCTTTGTTTTCATCCATATTCAAAGCTTCTTCCGCCGAAGAACCTCCCTGTACGGCAAGTCTTTTACCTGCCATATCCTCTTTGCTTTTTATTCCGCTGTCTTTTTTTACAACTATCGCTATTGCGTTCTCCATATATGGTATGGATAAGGTAAGGCTTTCCATTCTTTCAGGCGTAATGGAAAAACCGTTCCAAATGCAGTCAATATTTTTTGTGTTCAACTCATGTTCTTTAGCCTCCCAGTCGATCGGCTGCAAAATTAGTTCAACCCCAAGCTTTTCACATACGGCTTTAGCCAGATCTATATCAAAACCTACGATTTCACCTGAGTCATCCCTAAATCCCATCGGAGGGAAAGCGTCATCAAGCCCCAGTATCAGCTTGCCTTTACTTTTTATATACTCCAATGAATCGTCACTTTGGTCTTCCTGCTGTTTCTGCTGATCCTGAATATCCTTTGACGTATCTACTACCCCCTGATCAGATACCTTATTCTCCTCTTTTTTTGCACAGGCAGCAAATGCAAATGCCAGCAAAACTGCTGTCATTAAAAATAATAATCTTTTTTTCATATATTTCCTCCCTATGTATTTATAATAAACATTTTAGTTTATTAGCACTTTACCATACTACCACAACAATGTACATAATGCAAGAAAAAAATGAGGTTGTCACATAATTCTAATTATGCGACAACCCCAAAATATTTAAAATTTATACCACTTTAAATTCCTTAACGAGATTATTCAGGTCGTTAACCATTTCATATAATTGAGATATGCTGTCGCTTATATCAATAATTGTAACCGACTGTTCCTCGGCAGTTGCGGAAATTTCCTGAATAGTCGCAGAATTCTCCTGTGCCGTCTCGGA
>CAZIHC010000173.1:0-5443 GCA_964538605.1 uncultured Herbinix sp.
AAAAGTATATAAAAAGAAAACTGGTATCTCCCTTAAAAACTATATAAATGAATATCGGATTGAAAGAGCAAAAGAACTGCTTCTTACAAGTGATAAAAGTATCAGTGATATAGCAGAAGCTGTAGGATTTGATAACTTTTCATATTTTTCCACCCTGTTCAAAAAGGTGACAGGACTTTCCCCCAAAGAGTTTAAAGATAATCACAATTTATAAAAGCGCTTGAACTTTCATTAAATATTTTGCTACTTAACTTAATCATGTATAACATATATAAGGTAAAAACCTCCTATGTTATCTTTGAGATTTATAACTCTCATTCTGATAACATAGGAGGTTTTTATATAAATCAAAACTTATTTGAAATTCACTTTAAACTTCAGGCAGATTCCATTAAATGTAAATTCTCATTGACAATTATTTTAATTTAAATTATACTCTATATATACTCCAATCAGAGTATATTAGCATAGTTTTTGGAGTATTTTTATTAAAATTTAATATTAGTAAAAAGGATGGTATATATGGACAATAACAGAACCGAAAAAGCTACTATAAATATCGGAATAATGGAATTGGCACAGATAGATTTGCTTGTTGAAAACATGATTTATACAAACAGAAGTGATTTTATCAGAACAGCTATACGCAACCAACTTGAGATGCACAAATCTGATATCGAAAGATTATACCTACAGACCAAAGCAAATTCATTTGAACCTGAAAGCCAGGTACAAGGCGGAATCGGCATTTACAGATTAAGAAAGGCTGCACTCTCAGACGCAATGAAATCGAATAAAAAGCTTCACATAATGGTTATGGGGATTTTGCTTATTGATAAAGATATAAGTCCTGAATTATTTGAAGCAACCGTAGAATCAATTAAAATCTACGGAAAGATTCAAGCCCAAAAATCAATTTTGGAATTAATTAACAGAAAGGGGATAAAAAGTGATTAAAAAAGAAGACAGGAAAAAATTGACTTGCTAGCTGTCGATAGTGTCGGCTACCCCATGTGGTGGCTTTAATTAAATCAAAAGGAGAAAAACTGGGAAGCCTGATTGACGAATTTGAAGAAAATATAATGGAATTAAAAATTACTTATAGCACCGTGCCAACCGATCTGAAGAGCAAAGCACTGTTTCTCATTCGAGCAATTTGTCAGACCTGTAAAGACCCAGGATTTAAAATGTCCTTACGGAGGAATTTTTACAATAACTAAGACAAACCGAAACTGAAGGCAAAACCAAACTGCTTATACTGTTTCGGCTTGCCTTATTTATATTTAAATTAATAATTTGTAGTATTATTTTTTTCTAATTACCGTTTATATATAATATTATTATGAATCATATGTTCCTGAATTTCTTATAACGTCTTTCCCTCATTTCGTCGCAAGACAAAGTCATAAGTTCATCAATATCCTTTTTAATGACTTCCTTTACCTTATTTGCCACAAAGTCATAGTCGTTATGGGCCCCTCCCGGAGGTTCGGGTATAATCCCGTCAATTATTCCGAACCGGTATAAGTCCTGTGCCGTCAGTTTCATATCCTTTGCGGCTGTTTCGGCTTTGGAAGCGTCTTTATATAATATGCTGGCAAACCCTTCCGGAGAAAGAATTGAATAAATAGCATGTTCCAGCATATATACCCTATCGGCCACTCCGATAGCCAAAGCACCGCCGCTTCCCCCTTCGGAAATAACTACAGATATAATCGGGGTATTAAGCATCATCATCTGAGCCAAATTGGTAGCGATAGCTTCTCCCTGCCCCCTTTCTTCGGCACCGATACCGCAGAAGGCACCGGGAGTATCAATAAAGCAGATTATGGGGCGACCGAATTTTTCTGCCTGCTTCATTAAGCGAAGGGCTTTTCTGTATCCTTCGGGATGAGGCATGGAGAAATTTCTTGCTATATTCTCTTTTGTATTTCGGCCTTTTTGCTGGGCTATAACCGTAACCGGAATGTCATTAAAAAAGGCTATTCCACCTACAATTGCCCGGTCTTCACCGTAAAATCTGTCACCGTGCAATTCAATGAAACCGTCAAATATCCTTTCGATATAATCAAGTCCGGTAGGCCGAAGCGGCATCCGTGCCAATTTTACTTTCTCCCAAGGTGTTAATTCCATTGCGCCCCTCCTAACTATTTGCATGTCTTAATTCTGTATTATTCATGTGCGCAGGCATCATTATCAATTATACCTGAGATTTCTATACTTATTTTATTATTCTTATTATTGCCGGATAAAATTTTCCGGTTTATCTGTAAATTATTCTACGGTTTGTCAGTTTCCGAATTATCATTAGTATTTTCCGTATTTTCTTCTATGATATTACTCGGTTTATCTGCCGGATTTGCAAAATAACGGGGATTTTCTTTATAGTGAAGTTTTAGCAGTGCTCCCAAAGTTTCTCTCATCTTATCTCTTGTCACTATCATATCCACAAAACCGTGTTCAAGTAAAAATTCCGACCTCTGAAAACCTTCGGGAAGCTTCTGCCCTATGGTCTGCTCGATAACTCTCGGTCCCGCAAAACCGATTAGGGCTCCCGGTTCCGCCAGTATAATATCCCCCAGCATGGCAAAACTGGCGGTAACACCGCCGGTTGTGGGATCAGTAAGTACCGTAATATACAATAATCCCGCTTCGCTGTGCCTTGATGCGGCACCGCTTACTTTGGCCATCTGCATAAGAGAGAAAATCCCTTCCTGCATTCTTGCCCCGCCGGATGCGGTAAAGATAATGACAGGAAGCTTCTCTTTCGTTGCCCTTTCAAATAATCTGGTCAGTTTTTCTCCGATAACGGTACCCATACTGCCCATAAAAAAGGCAGCATCCATAACCCCTATATATACGGTAATACCGCATATGCTGCCTTTTCCCGTAACAAGGCCGTCCACAAGGCCGGTTGCGTTCTGGGTTTTGACCAGTTTATCGGCATAACCGGGAAAGTTTAAAGGATCCCTTGTCGTAAGCTGCTGATCCGTTTCAACAAAGGTATCCTCATCCATAACCATGGCCAACCGTTCATATGCGGATACTTTAAAATAATATCCACATTCACATATCTTCATATTCTTTAAAAGAAGTTTAGTATAAATGATATTGCCGCAAGCGGGACATTTTGTCATAATCCCCTGGGGTACATTTGGCTTTTCTTCTTCCGGTCCCAACCGGTCTTGAGGTCTTGAACGGTAAATTTTCGATGTGGCATATTTTTTTGTCCAAAACAGATTTTTATTCATACTACTTCTTTCCTTCGATTAAGCCTGTATTATAATGTCCCGAAAGGATTTCTTCCCTTTCAAAAAGCTCAAACTGAAAATCAACGTTAGTTTCTATGCCGTCAATTATAAGCTCCGATAGTGCCCTCTTCATCCTGTCAATTGCCTCTTCCCTGTCCTTACCATGAGCAATAATCTTCGCCAGCATGGAATCATAACAGGGCGGCACCATATAACCGGGATACAAGGCACTGTCTACCCGGATACCCGGTCCTCCCGGAAACAGCACATTTTTCACAAGACCCGGACAAGGCATAAAGCCCCGTTTGGGATCTTCAGCATTAATTCTGCATTCTATAGCATGACCTCTAAATTCAATATCCTTTTGACGAAAACTAAGTTTTTCACCGGCCGCTATCTTAATCTGTTCCTTTATTAAATCAATTCCGGTAACCATCTCCGTCACGGGATGTTCCACCTGGATTCTTGTATTCATCTCCATAAAATAAAAATTATTCTGATTATCAAGTAAAAATTCTATGGTCCCTGCGTTGACATACCCCGTGGCTTTTGCTGCTTTTACTGCCGCATTTCCCATTTTGGCACGCAGTTCCTTATTCATAACCGGACAAGGCGATTCTTCCATAAGTTTTTGGTTTCTCCTTTGGACGGAGCAATCCCTTTCACCCAGGTGTACCACATTTCCGTATTTGTCTGCCAGAATCTGAAATTCCACATGCTTGGGATTTATAATCAGCTTTTCCATGTATACTTTATCGTCACCGAAAGCTGCCTTTGCTTCACTCCTGGCCGACATAACAGCTTTTTCGAGCTCATCGGCGGAAAATACCGCCCGCATACCCTTGCCCCCGCCTCCGGCCGAGGCTTTTATCATAACGGGATAGCCTATATGTTCCGCAAGTTTTTTTGCTTCCTTTATACTTTCTATTTCTCCGTCAGATCCAGGTATCACGGGAACTCCTGCTTTTTGCATGGTTTCTCTGGCTTTTGATTTATTCCCCATCAGAACAATGGTATCCGCATTTGGTCCTATAAAAGTTATATTGCAGTCTTCACACATCCTGGCGAAAGCACTGTTTTCCGCCAAAAAGCCAAATCCCGGATGAATGGCTGTAGCTCCCGTCAGAACAGTGGCACTTATAATATTTTGCATATTCAGATAGCTGTCTTTAGACCTTTCAGGACCTATACATACCGCCTCGTCGGCCATCAGTACATGCAATGCCTCCCTGTCCGCTTCGGAGTATACAGCCACTGTTTCTATGCCCATTTCTTTGCAGGCACGGATTATCCGAACTGCAATTTCCCCGCGATTTGCAATCAATATTTTATGAAACATCCTGATTCTCCTATCTGCGTATGCATTTTACATTATAGCAAATGTAAGAATAGCTTCTGCCGCCACTTCATCATCCACATAAGCGACAGCAGAACCCACTCCGAAATTTCCTTTATCTTTTATTATTTTAACTTCGAGTTTAAGTACGTCTCCGGGAACAACCTGCCGTCTGAATTTTACCTTATCCATTCCTCCGAAATATACTATTTTACCTTCATTCTTCTTTACGGAAAGTATTACTATGGCTCCAGTCTGAGCCAGTGCTTCCAGAATAATAACTCCCGGCATAACCGCTTTTCCCGGAAAATGACCTGCAAAGTACGGTTCATTCATAGTAACGTTTTTTACGCCCAACCCGTATACTCCCGGTTCCAGCTTATCTATACGGTCCACCAATAAAAACGGAGGGCGGTGAGGTATTATTTTTTGAATATCATCTACATTCAACATAATAATCCCTTTCTAAGATTGTGGCAACCTATTTTTCCCAATTTTAAAAAATTTAATATGCCAATATTCATCAAAGATATGCAAAATACGTACAGATTCTTTTGAATCCAAAATCACAATTTGATTAACACATATCATTTTTAACTTAATTAATATCAGATATATGCAATAAGCATAAACGGTTCGTTTAATCAAACAGAAGCCAGAGTTCACGCAAGCACGACGGGAAATCAATTCTTACTTAACAAGGAAGAGGGGTTGGCCGTATTCGACCATCTGTTCATTTTCTACAAGACACTCCACAATTTCCCCGTCCACATCACTTTCAATTTCGTTCATCAGCTTCATAGCCTCAATGATGCAGACTATTTGCCCTTTCTTCACTTTATCCCCTACCTGTACA
>CAZIHC010000174.1:0-5425 GCA_964538605.1 uncultured Herbinix sp.
TCACTTCTTTTTTATCATGTTTGGGCAATTAATTTTACAACTTACCATATTTCTTTTAAAAAAATTATTTATTTTTCGAAATTTTTGAATTGTTAGAATAATACAAAAAATATAGTTCTTATATAAAGCCGAATGCATCGGATTTATGCTTTAAAGTAATTTAATGTAAAGTGTGCTTTGCCCATCCTGTCAATATCCATAATTATATATGTCGGTATTCCTCCGCTTTGCCTGGGCAATGACAGGCTTCCGGGATTAATAGCCCAAACATCGTCATTTAAATCTATCAATGGTACATGGGTATGACCAAACATAACAATATCGGCTTGTCTTATCTTAGCTGCTTCTTTAATAGGCCCGGTACCATAATATATCCCGTACTTGTGTCCGTGGGTAAGAAATACAGAATAATCTCCAATCTTTATCACTTTTTCTTTGGGAAGATTAATAAAAAAATCATTATTACCGCTAACCATTTCGACTTGACATGGAGCAATTGATTTTATATATTTTTCACTGCCGCAAATATCCCCAAGATGTATAAGTAAATCTATCTGCCCTACTTTTTGCAGGGTGTGAAGCAAATTCTGATCTTTGCCATGTGTATCACTTACTATCAATATCTTCATTGGCCATCTCCTGCTTATTATGTCCAGCTATATAATTATTCAAAACCTCTTTAATAGCCCTAAGCGCCTTTCCCCGGTGGCTTATCTGATTCTTAAGCTCGGACGGCATATCTGCCGTAGTACAATTGTATTCGGGTACATAAAAAATGGGGTCGTACCCAAAACCGTTGGTACCGCTTATTTTTTCGGCTATAAATCCTTCTATGACTCCTGTTCTTGTGACAGTTTCACCGTCCGGAAAAGCACAGGCAATTACACAGACAAATCGGGCACTGCGGTCTTTCTCCTGTACATTTTTGAGTTTGTCTAAGATATATTGGTTTTTTACCGTGTATGAAGTGTCCTCCCCAAGGAATCTTGCCGAATAAATACCAGGAGCTTTATCAAGATAATCCACTTCGAGTCCTGAATCGTCAGCAAGAACAATATTTCCAGTCAAATCGCAAACTGTCCTTGCTTTAATTATAGCATTTTCTTCAAAACTGGTGCCGTTCTCCTCAATATCAATATTTAACCCAATATCTTTTAGGGAGTAAAGCTCTATATCCAAATCTTTCAATATCTCCCGTATTTCTTTCATTTTCCCTTCATTATGAGTGGCAAATATAACTTTCATCATGCATTCCCCATTCGTGCTGCATCTGCGTCAAAATATTTAAATATGCTTAATTTACATCAGTCTTATGTTTTTATTTTACTGATGTATAAGCTCATCATAAGCCCGCCAAATGCCGTTATATATCCCTTTTGCTATATCCTGCTGCCCTGTTTTGCTCTGTAAATAATTTAAATCATTAATATTGGATATATAACCAGTTTCTATTATAACAGCTGGAACTTTGGCATTGGCAAGGATAAAAATATCGTCATCCTTCATTTCCATAACACCGCTGTTTTTTAACGATACGGTTTTAGCAAGCTCATCACTTAAAATTTTTGCCAAATCCTTAGTTTTAATATTATCATTTTCATGATTATAATAAAGGATTTCGGTACCGTTAGGCCCCGTGTATTCATTGGAATTACAATGAATACTAATAAAGAAATCACATTCCACTTCGTTTGCCAGTGTTACCCGTGGCCGCAGATATATGGTTTCATCCATAGTCCTAGTATAATATACTTTAACGTTATCCTTGTCAAGAAGTTCTTTTAATTCATACATTATTTTCAGATTTATATCTTTTTCGTAATTTTCACCGTCTTTAGATATGGCACCGGGATCTTTGCCGCCATGCCCGGCGTCAATTACTAAAATTTTATCATAAACTTCCTTAGGTTTTCGTAAGTCTATATAATAGTAATTCTCATCTTCATGAAGAATATGAACATATACATGATTAAGCTGAAGGGTTATTTCATGGACATTAAAGCCAAAATTATCCGCCTTACATTTAATATTGATTGAATTAACCGGATCATTGCCATAATTTTTAGTAACTGCAGATGAATATGTACCGTCTTCTTCAGGGATGGTGTTTTCGACTTCCACACAACTTGGTTCTCCCAGAAATACTTCATCTCCGTAAACCCTTGCGATAAAGTTCTGATCGGGACTTTCCTTGGTATATCCTGAGATAATGATTTTAAGCTGTTTATTTATATAAACATCCTCCAACCGAATCTGAAAGTCATCGCCCAAGGGTTTTTTGATTATTAAAAACTGTTCTCCCAACTGTTCAATAATATCATTTTTTACGCCACTATTAACACCCGTAAAAATTATGCGTGGTTCTTCAGACATTTGCAAATTTTCAGCTTTATTTGGAACCTCAGCATGAAGGTCCCGGGTGTAATCCTTATTATCCTCTTTATCCGATTCAATATGTTCGGTTTTATCCTGGGCATAACTGGCTGCTATGGTTACGGTGTTGTACTGTCTTACCGCATAAGACAGCATTATAACACTCAGCATAAGTGCCACACTTTGCAATGCTGCCTTTCTTAACAGGTTTTTGTCCAAAAAACTTCCCTCCATGTAAACTTTCAGATTATTCTGTATATGAAGATTATATATGAATTTTAATCAATAAACAACGAAAATTTATAAATTTATTCTAATTTTGTAGTTTTTTGCTGTATAATGTAATTTCTATTTGGAGAATTTTGCAGCATTTTATTTTATATTATATAAAATAATAATTACTTTTGCTTTTTTAAGCAATGAGCATAAATCTCTATATTGACAGAAGCGCAATAATTAAAATAAACTTTTAAGGTTTAAATTTAATCTACCTCATTTTTGTAATTTGTTGCAAAATCTTTTATAATCTGCCTTAATTTTAGAGCAGTTATTGCTAATTATTGCATTTATTAACAAAAATTAATATAATGAGAATAGTATATAATCTTTGATTATAGGATAGGGGATTTAAAATGAAAGCAGCCAATTACATAAAAATAAGGCAAAAAGACGGGTATGTAACTAACCTTACATGTATATGCAGTCCGGACAAGCCTAAAGCAAGCATCTTAATACTGCATGGTATGGCTGAGCATCATAATCGTTACTTATCTTTTTCACAATACCTTGCAGATTCAGGTTTTGATGTATATTTATATGATCACAGGGGACACGGCAAAGATACTAAATTAAGCGATCTTGGATTCTTTGCCAACAATAAAGGTTATAAGCTTGTTACTGATGATGTGATTGAAATAAGCAAATATATTGAAGCCAATAACAGAAGCAATAAACTCATTCTTTTCGGTCACAGTATGGGTTCCTTAATTGCCAGAAATGTAATTCAGTCCTACGATAAATATAACGGTGTAATACTGTCAGGAACCGCTTATCCTTCTAAAATGCTTATATACTCAGGCCTGCTTGTAACCTCTCTTGTTAAGAAAATAAAAGGTCCTAAACATATTTCCCCGTTTTTAAGCAATTTGATCTTCGGCGGCAAGAAATATACCAGATTATCCGAAAGAACCGCCTTTGACTGGCTGTCACGAAGCCATCAGGCAGTAGGAGCTTATATACATGATTCATATTGCGGTTTTACCTGTACCGCATCTTTTTACAATGATCTGATGAAATTAACCGCCAATGCTGCCAATAAAAAACTGATCCAATTGACTAAACCCGATCTGCCTATGTTTATTATTAGCGGAGACAAAGATCCTGTAGGTGGTTACGGAAAAGACATAAAACGGCTGTTATCTCTATATAAAAAGCTTGGTTTTACCAATATAGCCTATAAAATATATCCCGACTGCAGACATGAGCTAATAAACGAACTAAACAAAGAAGAGGTATATGACGATATACGCTTTTGGATTCTAAAAAGATTATAATGTATATCTGTTTATTTCATTTTCAATTTCGCCTATATAAAATTACACCTGCCCTGAATCTTGTCATAATCATAGAATATAACTTGTGACAATGGAATCCGGGCAGGTTTTTTAAATTTATTTTACTATATATTATAAGTTTTAAAACTTTTCCTTAGTTACGGCTTTTTAAATTACTAAACCTCAAAATGTTTTTCTTAAATTTATTTTAAAATAAATTCTTTTAAATTTAAATTCTTGTATTGCAAACTCTATATACACTTCTTATATATTTTTCCTTAATTTCTAATTCTTTATTTTTTGATTTATTCAATTATTTGAGTTTGATTATTATTCTTTTTCGGCGGTTTAGGCCCCATATACTGATACAAATATGTTTTCATCATCCCGTTGTATATCTTTCTGTTCTTATCAGCCTTTCTTCCGATATATTTTTCCGCCTGATCATAAGCAGTAATGATATAATAAGACCATGTATCAAGTGTACCAAATACCTTGCCAATAAGCTTATATAAATCAGGAAGATTTTTTCTTTCTTCCAGTCTTTCCCCATAAGGAGGGTTAGTTATAATAAATCCGTATTTTTTACTGCTGCTAAGTTGTGCCACATCTTTTTGCTGAAAATGAATCCATTGATCCACTCCTGCCATCCTGGCATTCTGTCTTGCCGCTTTTATGATTTCACCGTCTATATCATAGCCCTGAATTTTCATCTCTATATCTTTAAGTTGAAGATCCAAGGCTTCTTCTCTCGCCTGCTTCCATATACTATCCGGATAAAATCCTTTCCATGTTTCAGCCAAAAAGCTTCTTTGTATTCCCGGTGCTATTCTCGCTCCAATCATTGCAGCTTCTATAGGAATTGTACCGCTTCCGCAAAAAGGATCTACCAAAATCCTGTCTTTATTCCACGGAGTCAGCATAATTAATGCAGCCGCCAAAGTTTCTGTAATAGGAGCTTTACTGGTTAATTTTCTGTATCCTCTGCGATGAAGCGACTCACCGGATGTATCCAGGCATACCGTTACCTCGTCTTTCATTATGGTCACCCGAAGAGGATATGAACTTCCGCTTTCTTCAAACCATTCTATCTTATATATTTTTTTAAGCCTCTCGACTATTGCTTTTTTTATAATGGACTGTATGTCCGACGGGCTAAATAGCTTTGAATTAATAGAACTTGCTTTGGCAACCCAAAATTTTCCGTCAACAGGAATAAATTCTTCCCAAGGAACGGCTTTTATATTTTCAAATAATTCGTCAAAAGTTTCTGCTCTAAATGATGCTACTTTTAATAAAACTCTTTCTGTTGTTCTAAGGAACATATTTGCCCTTGCACAGGTATTAATGTCCCCTTTATAACTTACCCTTCCGTTGTCCACATTTGTAATTTCATATCCCAGATCACTGATTTCTTTTTTTAATACTGCTTCCAAACCGAAATGACATGGTGATATATACTCGTACACGTTCATTATATCCTCCTAGAGTACCATAAT
>CAZIHC010000175.1:0-5413 GCA_964538605.1 uncultured Herbinix sp.
AATGGATTCTATCTGCTCCTCCAGATATTTTTCACCGTTATAGGTTGCCATAATTACAGTAACCCTGTCCATGCCGCACTTCTCCTATACCAGATTATTTTTTCCAATAGTTCTTGTTCATGCTGCAATATATCACAAAATTTTTAGGCAGTCTGTGATATATCACACCTAAGCGGTATCCTAGGTATTTAAATCCGGAAGTCATTATCAGGTCGGGTATTAAAAGAAATCTTTTTTTATCGATTAAATACTTTACAGTATTTTTTACCAAACGGATTCCTTCCGATTCTGAATCTGCATTAAGAAAAATATCGGCGTACTGCCTGTGGGATACTCCCAGGTCAAAATTCCTTGAAAACTGCTGCAAATATGAATATACATGAGAGTGTATTACTTTTGCCTCTGCCCGGTAAGCAATCTTATATCCCCCATGAATCATGGTGTAAGCCATAATCATATCCTCGTTAAAAATGGTTCTTTCCACAAAACCTCCGAGTTTCTCGTAGACATCCCGCCTGTAAGTGGCACATACGTTAGAGCAAAAGTATGTTTTTATGCCAAGCTTTTCTATATCATCGAAAGACTTTATCATACTTTTGGAAGGATAGTTGAACTTCCTGGTATACCGCTCTATCAAATCTGCTTTCTCATCCGGCAGCTGTCTGGCATAGGTGGCGGAAACTAAATTATCCTCATAAGGCTCAAGAAGTCTTTCAATCAGATATTCATCCGCAGGTATGGCATCCTGAGTCATATACATAAGAATGTCGGCATCCGACAAAGATGCACCAAACCTTCGGGTTCCGCCATGGTCAAAATCCTCTTTTGCTATATAATAAATATTTACATTAATACTTAATTCGGGAATTCTAAGTTCTTCTTTATCGGATAAATTATCCACAGTTTTAAGTATCAGTATATTTTTAGGCTTTATCGTCTGTTTATCTATCATATTAAGCAGTTTATTAAATTTATCGTCCGGTCTGTATACCGGAATAATCAAATCCACGCTCAGATTTTTTATATGTCCGTTTTCCATACAATTACCTCTTGCTTGTACTTTAAGTATTTTCGTAATTTCAATCTTTTGCTTCCAATAAGGATTTTACCAGTTCCGGTGCGGTTCCCGCATCGGGCGAATAGCCGTCCGCTCCTATTTCCCTGGCATACTGATCTGTTATAACCGCCCCGCCGACAATTATTTTTGCTTTTAATCCTTCTTCTTTTGCCTTCTTAATTACATTTTCCATCTCTACCATGGTTGTAGTCATCAACGCCGACAAGGCTATGATATCCGCAGATTCTTTTTTGGCTTCGTGAATAATCCTTTCTGTCGGCACATCCTTCCCGAGATCAATAACACGATATCCGTAGTTTTTTAGCATTAATGCAACCAGATTTTTTCCTATATCATGAATATCTCCCGATACGGTGGCAATTATAACAGTTCCCTTATTTTTTGTGCTTCCGCTTTCATTTGTCAGCATCGGTTCCAAATAATCAATGGCCAGTTTCATCGTTTCTGCTCCCGCAATCAGTTGGGGCAGGAAATATTTCCGGCTGTCAAATAATCTTCCCACTTCGTTAATCGCTGGTATGAGGATATTATCGATTATATCACCGGGTAAGGTTTTCTTGTCCAGCTCTTTCTTAACCAGACTAATTATATCCTTTTTATTTCCTTTCAATACGGCTTTATAAATTTCATACTTTCCTTCATCCAGCCGGGATGCATAATCCTGGTCTGCATTTTTATCAGCGTTCCTTTTTTCATCACCTTTTAATTGAAATTTTACATTATCTTTTTTTATACCGTTTTTATCGGCATCTTTTGATCCGGATGCCGCTTGCTGTATATTTAACTCCCTTACATTTTCAATATATCTTTGTGGCGCCCCTTCCTTACCAAGCAGCAAATCTGCCGCCAGAGCCGTATTCATAAGAAGCTCCTGCGACGGATTGGCTATTGCCATGGTAAGACCGGCCTGTATGGCAAAAGCCAGGAAGGTGCTGTTTATATTTCCTCTGGCCGGAAGGCCGAAAGATATATTGGAAAGCCCTATTATGGTGCCTATACCCAACTCATTTTTGCAATACCTGATGGTTTCAAGGGCATCAAGGGCTGCTCTCGGATTTGCCCCAACGGTATTTACCAGTCCGTCAACTATGATATCTTCCCGGGTTAAACCCAATTCGTACGCCCTGTCCAGTATTTCGTGGATTATACGCTTCTTTTCTTCTGTATCTTTTGGCAGGCCCGCATCGGACAAGGGAAGCAGAATAAACATGGCTCCGTATTTTTTTGCAAGCGGGAGTATTTTATCTATCTTTTCTTTTTCCAGAGAAACAGAATTAATCATTGCCCGGCCCGGATAAATCCTTAATGCCGCTTCCATTGCCTCTGGGCTGCCGGTATCTATCAGTAAAGGAACATCTGCAACTTTAGCTACCTCCTCGACAGCTTTGACCATGATTTCCTTTTCGTCAATTCCGCCCATTCCAACGTTTATATCAAGAAAATCCGCTCCCCGGCTTATCTGTTCTATGGCCATACCGACAACTAAAGATAAATCCCCTTTTAGCAGACTTGCCTGTAGGTCTTTTTTGCCGGTCGGATTTATCCTTTCTCCTACCACCATAAATCTACCGTTCAAATCAATTGGTACGGTGTTTTTTTCTGTAGCCAGCGCCCTGTAATGGCCGGTTTTAATCTCCGGTACTTTTTTATCTTTAACCGCCTTTACCGTCTTCGCTATATGCTCAGGAGTAGTTCCACAGCAGCCCCCTATTATTCCGGCTCCGCATTCTACCAGCATTGCCATTTCTTTTGCAAATTCATCCGCTTCCATGGGAAAAACGGTTTTGCCATCCTTAAGATACGGAATACCTGCATTGGGCTTTGCCAGAACCGGAACATAAGCTATTTCTTTCATCTGCCTTATCATATCGTGCAGCTTGTCCGGTCCTACAGAGCAATTGACACCGACCGCATCCGCTCCCATGGCCTGCAAAACCGTAACTGCCGTTAAAGGGTCGGTCCCGTATAAAGTACGGTTATTCTCCTGATAGGTTAAAGATACCATAACAGGCAAGTCGCATAATTCATGAACCGCCAAAAGAGCTGCCCGGCATTCCTGAAGGCTCATCATTGTTTCTATTACAAAAAGGTCAACCCCGGCAGTCAAAAGAACTCTTATCTGTTCCTTATATACATTAATAAGCTCCTCAAAAGGCATATTCCCATGGGGAGCCACCATACGGCCTGTCATTGTAATATCACCGGCAATGTATACCTGTCTTTGATTTCCGGTCTTTTGCCTGTATACTTCAACAGCCTTTTTGCTAAGCCTGACCAACTCTTTATTAAAATAATCCACGTATTCTTCTTTATTGTATTCTTTCAGCTTTATTCTGTTTGATGTAAAGGTAGGTGCAAAAAGTATATCCGTTCCTGCTTCCAGATATTTAAGCTGCAAATCTATAACTTTTTCCTTATTATCTACCATCCACTGTTCGGGGCAAAGTCCGGGTTGCAGCCCTTCTTTTTGCAGGTTGCTTCCTGTAGCCCCGTCCAGAATAATTATTTTCGATTCTGCCAGTTTTCTGAATTCCTTCTTTGTCATCTATTACCCTCCAGCTTAAATTTTGTTACCACATAAAGTTTATACAGATAAAATACAGTGGCTCCTATCATGACAAGAGAATATGTTAAATAAAAAATCCCCCTGCCAAAGAAGAATTGAATTCCGCAAAGGATGCCCTTGCTAAACATGGCCAAAATCCAGCCTATCAACAGTTCGTTAACATTCCATTCTGTCTGCAGGCATTTAACTATTGCTATAACACCTTTAATTACCAAAAATTCTGTCAGTATTTCAACAAGAGTCATCAGAAAATGATAGCCAAATGCTTTTATATAAAGATCCTTTAAAACCAAAAAATAGGGCATTCTCATAATCGTAATATATAAATATATGTCAAAGGGGATAAGAAGCATCCCCAAAACCAATTTTTTATTGTATTTTAGTAAAAATACAGACCCCGCAAAAAGAAAAACATATCCCAGCACATCGGATAAAATATCTATTTTGGGTCTGGTCCCTATAAGGTTATTTATAATTTTCCCCTGAATGACCTCGCCAAACTCTTCAATCATTTCCATTTCAGGATAATTCAGTCCATAAGGAATCCGTATATCAACTGCCAGTAAAATGATACCGATAGCTATCAGTATAATTCCCTTTTTCATAAGCTTTCTCCTTTGCAAATTAATTGTATCATACCCCTGTAATTTTAGTTATTCTTTTCAGTAATATTAATGTCAATTATATCTTATAAAAATTTCTATAACAAGCAATAAATGGATATGATTATATCTTTTGATCAGGAATAAGTATTAAAAAATCCGCCAATACTGTTTTTATAACAGTAAAGAAAGAGGCAGTTTTATGATGAATTTCAACGGCTATATTGATACCGGAGAGCAATTTAACGCAGCATTTTCAAACTCCAGTTTAACAGGTTTTTATAACATTAGAAATCCCCAAATTCTAAAATGTCTTGACGGTTTGGATGAAAAAGCCCGAAAGGAAGTAATGAAGCATATAGATGAGTTCCAAACCGTAGAGCAAGTGGAAATGTTTATAAACCAAAAAATCGGCAGAGGAAAAAATTTTTATTAAGAGGTGATTATTATGTCATATGTAGCTCCCGCAATAAAAGAAAAATTTGATACCCTATCTCCCGAATTAAAAAACGTGATTTTGGAAAGAAATGTAGAACTATATACAATCCATGATCTGATAAATGTATTGGACGAAATAGTAAAGGAAGCCGAAGCTGAAGAAGAAGAAGAAAATAACTGAAACGCCTAAAAATTATAATATAAGATGGGTTGTTATTATAATAAGAAAAAGAATAAGAAAATATAGCCGACTTATCCTTTCAGTAAAATAACACCTGCCGTAATTTGAGCCTTATAGCCTGATATAAACTCTGTGGCAGCACAAATTACGGCAGGTGTTTGTTTGATTTTATCATTCTGTGAAAATTTATAAATCTTAAAACCTTTTTAATAAAAAGCCATTAAAAGGTATATTGTCCTTTTATCATTGATCTACTTCGCCTCTTAACAGTCCATATATTTTATCCATCGTAAGGGGCTTGCTTAAGAGATATCCTTGCCCGAAACTGCAGTTATGATTGATAAGGCATTGCATTTGCTCCTGAGTTTCAATCCCTTCTGCGACCACATCGTATTTCAGGTCGGCAGCCAGTTTCAAGATATTTGTGATTAATAATGTATCAACACCCTCTTCGGTAATAGCATTAATAAAACTTCTGTCAAGCTTAATTATATCAGAGTTTTTTGCTTTGTACCTTTTTTACAATTCCTTTGCAAAAATTCTCTTTA
>CAZIHC010000176.1:0-5408 GCA_964538605.1 uncultured Herbinix sp.
ATACGGGCTAAAAGCTTAATTGATTACAGAATGGGCCGTATAAGCACCGATGAGTTTTTGGAAGAGCTTATAAAAGCAATTCGCATAACCATACCTAAATTTGGGGATATCTCATTGGTCAATTGGCCCCTAACCTATAATGAAACAAATATAATTCTCAATATATCAACAGCTTATGCCGAAAAAAATGAATACCAAAAAGGTATTAAGATTTTGGAGGAGGCATACAGTGCATTAATGAAGAGTTATATGGATGAAGAACAGCGGATTAGGATGCAGGTTAGTATACTTAATAACCTGTCTAAGTGGTATGGCCTGCTGGAAAATCATCAGAAAGCAATTGATGTTACAAAACAGGGGCTTAAGTTATGTAAAGAATATAAAATAAGTAATGTACTCCCTAATCTATTGTATAATTATGTCTGGAACATGGAACGTTTAATAGATAAGGGAGTACTGTCAAAGGAGAACAAGAGAGAATGTATTAACTTGTTAAAGCAAGCATATTATATATCATGTGCTGTGCAATATCCCTATGGAGAGCAATTTCTTAAAAATCATTTAAAATTATATTATGGTATAAGTCTATTATAATTATAACGGAAATCCAACAGAATCTACCGGAGGCCAGTTACTGCAAATTGCTATTTCCTGAGTATCTGCTTTTGCATTGCCTGCTACAACAGGAACAACTAAGCCTAAAGCCATAAGAATTCCACTTACAATAAGTAATTTTTTAATTTTCTTCATATAAATTCCTCCTTTAAAAAGTTGTTGGTTTATGGGGATGCTTATTATATAGCCGGCTATATCGGGTTATTTTTTGAACAACCTCTATAAGCAAGTTTATTATAATATGAATAAATATTAAAAACCATGGCGTATTTGGAAAAAATTTAATGAAATTTTTCCAAATACGCCATGGTTTTTATATGATCCGTCCGCTATTATATAATTGAACCAAGCGACAAGACATCAAATACACTACCACATGAAAGAGAAAATATATGGAGAAAACGGATAAGTCAGAAAGATACCAAGATTATAAAAATGTCCTACCGGTATTCGAGTTATATAAAAAGAGGTATAAGAACGTAAGCTATCGTCGATCAGATATTGTGAAAAAAATTATAAAGGCTATAGAGAATGATGAGTTTACGCTGTTCTATCAGCCGGAATATAACCTCGGAACCGGAAAAATAATAGGTGTGGAGGCTTTAGTAAGATGGATTTCTCCTGACAGTAATACGACAATACCTCCTGATGTTTTTATTCCTGTAGCTGAAAAAACCGGCCTGATATTTGAACTGGATAGAATGGTTATCCGAAAAGCACTACAGCAAAAGATGATATGGGAGAGTATTGGCTTAGAACATATAGAAATGTCTATAAATCTTTCAGGCAAAACCATTGAAAGTGAAAAGGATTTCGGAAGTATTGAAGAAATAATTAGATCATACAAAGTAAATTATAATACTGTAATATTTGAGATTACTGAAACAATGGTTATCACCAATATCGAATTGGCTATGGAGCGTCTAAAAAGGCTTAGAAAATTCGGTATCAGGATTGCTCTTGACGATTTCGGTACAGGTTACTCATCCTTAATCCATTTGGTAAAATTGCCAATTGATATTATAAAGATAGATAGAACATTTATAAAATCAATTCCGACAGGCAACGAAGAAACTGCAATTACAAAAAACATTCTTGCGATGGCTCATGATTTAAATTTTAAGGTCGTTGCGGAAGGAATTGAAACTGAGAAGCAATTAGAATACCTTCAAATCAACTCCTGCGAAGGAGGACAAGGTTTCTTGCTTTGTGTTCCACTGCCTTCTGATAAAGTTGTTGATATTATCAGGGGATCAGCATAAAAACCAATAATTAATGTTGAGAGTTTCTGCATTGCCACCTTATTGGCAACAGGTATATGGGGATATTGGAAGGCTCATCCCGTAAGGGATGGGCCTTCCATCTTGTCAGCGGATAATTGTTGTTAACTTATAAATAAAAAGAAAAACAGTCCAAATTTTGCATAGGAATGCGGCTTTATATTCTTTAAAAGCCTGCTATTAATGATAATTAAGTTGTGTCATTATAAAAAAATTATATTTTATAATATTAACAAATTTGGAGATTAATGTATTTAAATTATCTGAAGTGTAAAATATCAAGAATATTATTAAGCCAGGTGTTTTACAGGGATTTTCATAATTCAAATCATGGATAAGGCATAGCGTAAAACGGAGTATGGGCGTGCTGCAATATGCAACACGCCCATTTACTGATGGAGTCAATGGGGCTCGAACCCATGGCCTTTCGCACGTCAAGCGAACGCTCATCCCAGCTGAGCTATGACTCCATAGTATTTAATTGCCTTTATAAATGATAAATGGAGCATAGGGGACTTGAACCCCTGACCCCCACACTGCCAGTGTGGTGCGCTCCCACTGCGCTAATGCCCCAGTACTACTAAGTATATCAAATCTTTACGAAAAGTCAATCGGGTAATTCAAGGAATATTTTTACTGATCCCCAAAATTGTGAATTTAAATTCCGGTTTTTGCGAAATTTAAATTCACAATTTCGTTTCTAGGTATAAGTTATCATTATATATTTGTTAAAGTGAATCAACTAACGACACAACCCTGTCCAGGCGGTTAAACCCGTTTTTTAGTTCTGTTTTAAATTTTTCCGTAGCTTCTTTATAGGATGAATCATTTAAAACCTGATAAATAGTTCTCTCTAAGGCTTCGGTTTCTGCTTCATCCAGCTGTTTTTTCCCCGTTTTGACCGGATAAACCGGAAAATGTGCAATTATGGAATAATATAACAATAAAACAACAGATGTCAAGAAAAATAAATCAGTTACTTATTTGATATAGATTATGGCTATAACTGATTATATAAATTTACTAATTTACAATAGCAAGCTTGAGTGTTATTCTACACATAACAAAGAAATTCCGGAACAATTACTGAATCATATAAAATTATAGATATCAGGTCAAGGAGGTTTGGTTATGAGCAAGAAATCATATTCCGAAAGGAAATTTAAATTTGAAACATTACAACTTCATGTAGGACAGGAGAAACCCGATCCTGCTACAGACGCAAGGGCAGTACCTATTTATCAGACAACTTCTTATGTATTCAGAAACTGTGACCATGCATCGGCCAGATTTAGCCTTCAGGATGCAGGAAATATATACAGCAGGCTTACGAATCCAACCCAAGATGTATTTGAAAGAAGAGTAGCTGCCTTAGAAGGAGGTATAGCAGCTCTTGCGCTTGCATCCGGTGCGGCAGCAGTTACATATGCAATTCAAAATCTGGCACAAAACGGTGATCATATCGTTTCAGCTAAAAATATTTATGGCGGTACATATAATTTATTTGCTCATACGCTTCCTGCGTACGGTATTACAACGTCCTTTGTAGATCCGTTTAATTATGAGGAAGTTGAAGCGGCAATAAAAGACAACACAAAAGCAATCTTTATAGAAACTTTGGGTAATCCCAACTCTGACGTGGTTGATATTGAAAAATTCGCCGAGATAGCTCATAAACATAAAATACCGCTGATTGTAGACAATACTTTTGCAACACCTTATCTGGTAAGGCCTATAGAATATGGAGCAGATATTGTTGTCCATTCGGCTACCAAGTTTATCGGAGGCCACGGCACTACTATCGGAGGAATTGTTGTAGACAGTGGAAAATTCGATTGGGAAGCCAGCGGAAAGTTTGAATCCATTACCGCTCCAAATCCCAGCTACCATGGCATAAGTTTTACAAAGGCTGCAGGACCGGCGGCATATATTACAAAAATGAGGGCTATATTGCTGCGTGATACAGGTGCTACTCTTTCTCCTTTCCATTCATTCCTGTTCCTGCAGGGGCTTGAAACTCTGTCGCTCAGGGTAGAAAGACATGTACAAAATGCTTTAAAAGTCGTAGAATATTTGAAAAATCATAAACAGGTAGAAAAAGTAAATCATCCTTCCGTTTCCGAAGATCCGCTTCAACAGCAGCTTTACAAAAAGTATTTCCCTAACGGCGGAGGAACAATTTTCACGTTTGAAATTAAAGGTGATGCTAAAAAAGCCAGGGATTTCATCGATAACCTTGAACTTTTCTCCCTGCTTGCCAACGTAGCTGATGTTAAGTCCCTTGTTATCCATCCGGCATCAACTACTCATTCGCAATTAACAGAAGAAGAATTGCTTGATCAGGGCATTAAACCTAATACCATCAGACTTTCCATCGGTACCGAGCATATTGATGATATTATAGAGGATTTAGAGGAAGCATTTAAGGCAGTATCAAAGTAGCATGTTAAAATATTTTCTATAAATCATTATAAAATTAAAATAATAGTATAAAGTAGTATTGTAATGCCTCCTGTCAGGTAGACAAAGAATGCTTGAAAACAACCGTATTGTTTTTGTGGTTGTTTTCAAGCATTTTTTTATATAATTCCTTATTTATTTAGAATATTACATTATATTAACTTAAATGAAGATAATGTGTTTTTGTGACATTGAATGGTATTTTGCAATGAAATTTGATTTATTTTTCTTCTATATTTTATGTCGCAATGATGTTTCATTCGTTATATCAGTTAAACCCAAATATAAAATACATATGAACGCAATTGTACAATGTAAAATTAAAACATATATTGACATCTTCATACATAATATATATAATCAATACAAGGTAATTATTGGGAATTTGCATAAAATAAATTATATAGAACAAATAATATTAAAAACTACTGATATCGTGTATTAATTTTATTATTATGCATCTCAATATTGCCTATATATTATAAAGGAGGGATATCATGAAAAAAATAAAGAAATTATCAGCTCTTATAATTGCTGTATTTTAGTTTTTGCCTCAAGTTTAGGCATAGCATTTGCAGATAAGATACTAAAAAAGGACAATTGAATGGCCATGATGTTATAGGACACAGTTCAGTTACACAGACCTCAGGAATAGCATATACAGATATGTTATGGTCAGGTAGTGTATCAGTTAATGCAACATATGCATATGTAAATATTAATACATTAGAAACAGCTACACAAACAAAAAGTGCAGGCGGCCAGAGCAATTGTTCTGTAAGTTTCTCAGCTCCCAGTAGTTGCAGAAGTGTTTATATTAGTGCATCCCACTGGGCTAGTTTGTCGGGACAAACCTGGTCAGCATCTACTTATGACGCATATTAAAGTTGATTAATAGTATAAAATTGGATATAATTATATATATTTAGAAACGATATAAGATATCATTAGTAAAATGTTCTATATACTATATCGTTTCTAATTTATTTTATTGGATATGCAATACCGGATGAGGAGAGATTTCCAATGAAATTCAAATATTTTTTAATTTGT
>CAZIHC010000177.1:0-5385 GCA_964538605.1 uncultured Herbinix sp.
TACTTGATAAAGGCTTGGCAGACGCGATAGAAAAGCAACTGAAAATGATGTAGTGAGATTAACGGAGGTAGTAAGTATGGCGAAATTGAGAGTGTTTGAATTAAAAAATATAATAAATGAAGAAATTCATGGTAATATCGAGAGTAAGGATATATTGAATTTTCTTGAACAGAGCCTGGGTGTTAAGAAAACTCACAGCAGTAATCTTGAGGACCATGAAGTGAAGGCTGTTAAGGAGCATTTTATTTCTTCGGTAACCAAAACTTCCGAACCTCCTGCAGATAACGTGGTGCGTACTGCAAGTCATAAAAGTGAATTAGGTCAGGAGCTGTCACTAGCGAAAGAAGCACAAGGTAATGCCGCCCATATGGAAGTTGCAGGTCAAAGACCCATGCAGACAAGACAGGGAATACCGGTTCAACCCTTAACTTCAGGTGTAAGACCTAATGTTCCGGCAAGACCTCAGGCGGTCAGTCCTGCAAGGTCGCAAGGGCCCGGAGCCAGAGGACAGGGAATACCGGTTGCTTCCCAGGGAAGTCCTGCAGTGGGGGTAAGGCCTAACGTTCCAGCAAGACCGCAGACGACGGCTGCGGCAAAAACACAGCAGGAAGCTGCTGTAAGTTCGGCTAATGCTGCAAGTAATGCAAGTGTATCCGGTACTGCAAATACTTCCGGTAATGTAGGTACTGCAGGTACTGTTAATATATCAAATTCTGCCAATACTGCAGGTTCTGCGGTTCAATCAAATAATACAGTAAATTCTACGGCAGGTAATGCAAGCAGTTCAGCAGGGGCTTCAAATGCTGTAAATATAAGCGGGCAGCAGAACCAGGCACAAAAATCACAGCAGCAAAAGAATCAGGCTCAAAAAGATCAGACACAAAAAGGGCAGGCTCAAAAAGTCCAGGCACAAAAAGACCAGACGCAAAAAGTTCAAACTCAAAATCAGCAGCAGAAAGGTCAGACATCTGGAGGGGCATCCCAGGGACAACCTGCTCAGGCTATGAAGCAATCCGGCCAAACTTCGGCAAAAGCACAGGGATCAAATCAGGCAAGAACCCAACAATCAGGTCCCGCAAAGCAGCAAGCGCAGCAGCCTAAAGGGCAGCCGGCTTCAGGCAAGAATCAGAAGCATTATAAGGATGAGCAAAAAACTTCTGTCCATACAAAGGCGGATAGACCGCAGGGACAGCAGAAAGGTCAAGGAAAAGAATATCAAAAATATTCTAAAGATGAAAATATGCAAAAAGGCACAAGTAATATAAAAGGATCAAGTTCAGGAAGAACAAATGACAGAAAGGATTTTGACCAACAGATGCTGGATCAAAAAGTAGCTGAAAGAAACGACTTCAGTAACAAGAAGAACAGGGACAGAAACAACAAAGATAAGTACAGGGAAAAAGGTTCATCACAATTCGATGAAGAGGATATTATTTTAAATAAAATTAAGAAGGGACAATTCATTAAACCTAAGCCGGTAGAAGAAAAGAAAGAAGAAATCAAAGTAATTTCTTTACCTGAGGTTGTTACTATTAAAGAACTGGCCGAAAAGATGAAAGTACCCAGTTCGGCTTTGATTAAGAAGTTATTCCTGGCAGGGAAAATAGTAACCATCAATCAGGAAATTACTTTTGAAGAAGCCGAAGAGATTGCCTTAGAGTATGACATTATTGCAGAAAAAGAAGTAAAGGTCAATGAACTGGAAGAACTTCTTAAAGACCAGGAGGATGATCCTTCTACTTTGGTAAAACGTCCTCCGGTAGTCTGTGTTATGGGGCACGTTGACCACGGTAAAACATCCCTTCTTGATGCCACAAGACAAACCAATGTGACAGCAAAAGAAGCAGGCGGAATTACACAGCATATCGGTGCTTACATGGTTGAGATTAACGGTGAAAAGATTACTTTCCTCGATACGCCCGGCCATGAGGCATTTACTTCCATGCGTATGAGAGGGGCTCAGGCGACAGACATTGCGATTTTGGTTGTTGCTGCCGATGACGGCGTTATGCCACAGACAGTTGAAGCTATCAGCCATGCCAAAGCAGCCGGTGTTCAGATAATTGTGGCAATAAATAAGATTGATAAACCCAGTGCAAATATTGAGAGAGTAAAACAAGAACTCACCGAATATAATCTTATAGCTGAAGATTGGGGCGGAGACACCATCATGGTTCCCGTATCGGCCCATACCAAGGAAGGAATAGATCAGTTGCTTGAAATGATTTTGCTTACAGCCGAAATAGAAGAGCTGAAAGCAAATCCTAACCGCAAAGCAAGAGGTCTGGTTATAGAGGCACAGCTGGATAAAGGAAGAGGACCTGTAGCTACTATCCTCGTCCAGAAGGGTACATTGCGTGTAGGAGACAATATAGCCGTCGGATCTTCATACGGAAAGGTCCGTGCCATGATCGATGAGAACGGAAGAAAGGTTAAGGAAGCAACACCTTCAACACCTGTAGAGATATTGGGCTTAAACTCAGTACCTGATGTAGGTGAAATATTCGTTGTCACAGACAGTGAAAAAGAAGCAAGACATATAGCCGAAGTATATATTGCTCAAACCAAGGAAAAACTGGTTGCAGAAACCAAATCAAAGATAACCCTGGACGGTTTGTTCTCTCAAATTCAAGCCGGTAATATTAAGGAACTCAACCTTATTATTAAAGCTGACGTACAGGGTTCTGTTGAGGCGTTAAAGCAAAGCCTTGTTAAGCTCAGTAATGAAGAGGTTGCGGTACGGGTAATCCATGGCGGTGTAGGCGCAATTAACGAATCCGACGTTATTCTTGCAAGTACTTCCAACGCCATTATAATCGGATTTAACGTAAAACCCGATAATATTGCAAAAGAAAGAGCGGAACAGGAAAAAGTCGAGATAAAACTTTACAAGGTTATATACAATGCTATTAACGATGTTGAAGCCGCCATCAAAGGCTTACTTGATCCCGTATTTGAGGAACAGGTTATTGGCCATGCGGAAATCCGTCAGACATTCAAAGCATCCGGTATCGGTACTATTGGCGGTTCTTATGTTCTTGACGGCAAGATTACAAGAAACAGCAAGGCCCGTATTTACAGAGACAACATTCTGGTATATGACGGCGGACTGGCATCATTAAAGAGATTCCAGGATGACGTAAAAGAAGTTGCTGCCGGTTACGAATGCGGACTGGTATTTGAAAGATTTAATGATATAAGAGTAGGTGACCAGGTAGAATTCTATGTTATAACAGAGGTACCCAGATAAAGTGGGTATACCGGATAAGCAACGGTTAGAAAGGTATGGGTGATAGTATGAGGAAAAACAGCATCAAAAACACCAGAATAAACGGTGAGGTAAAAAGAGAGCTGAGCAATTTAATCAGCAGAGAAATAAAAGATCCGAGGATTCACCCGATGACCTCAGTGGTTGATGTGGAAGTGGCTCCGGATTTAAAGACTGCTAAAGTATATATAAGTGTTATGGGAGACGAAAAAGCCAAAAATGATACCTATCAGGGACTTAAAAGTGCGGCATCCTTCATGCGCGGCCAACTGGCAAAAAACTTAAATTTACGTAATACACCGGAGCTTATCTTCATCATTGACAATTCCATTGAATATGGTATCAATATTTCAAGATTAATTGATAAGGTTAATGCCCAATCGGCACAAAATGTCAAAGAAGCGGACATTGATGAAACGGACGATGATGAGACCGATAATGAAGTGTCGGAAGATGAATAATAACACTTGCAAGGTCAAAAGATAAAAAATGATGATGCAAAAAATGCTTTATCGATAAAAGTATTTCAGACTGAAAGGATATTAAAATGAGTATTTTTACTGATAAGAATATCGAAGATGTTTTGTTAAATGCTAAAAAGGTTGCAATTGCCGGTCATATCAGGCCGGACGGCGATTGCATAGGTTCATGTACGGCATTGTATATGTATTTGAATGAATGCCGAAACAACCTTGGACTTGAACGTGTTGACGTGTATCTGGAGCCTTTTGGTGAGGAATTTAATATCCTTTCCGGTACGGAAAACATAAGACATACTTGTGATAACGATGAGGTATATGATGTGTTTATTTCTCTGGATAGCAGCAGCCCCGACCGCTTAGGTTTTGCCATTAAATATTTTGAATCGGCAAAGAAAAGGATTTGTATAGATCATCATATTACAAATGTTTTCTTTGCCGATATAAACCATGTAGTGGCAGATGCGTCGTCCACCTGTGAAGTTTTGTATAATCTGATGGACAATAACAGAATAACGAAAGAAATAGCCAAAAGTCTTTATATAGGTATAGTCCACGATACCGGCATGTTCAAAAACAGCAGTACTTCGGACAAAACTATGGAGATTGCGGCAGGTCTTATCAGAAAAGGTATAGATTTTACCAGACTGATTGATGAAACCTTTATCTAGAAGACTTATATGCAGCTTCAGATAATGGGCAGATGCCTTATGGAAAGCATGGTTCTTTTGGACGGTAAGGTAATTGTATCCAGCATTGAACGTAAGGTACTGGATTTTTATGGGGCAAGCTTTACCGATTTGAACGGAATAATTGATCAGCTGCGTACCGCAAAAGGCTGTGAAGTGGCTATATTTATATATGAAACCAATGACAATGAGCATAAGGTAAGCTTAAGATCAAACGGTATTGTGGATGTCAGTAAGATTGCCTATCATTTTGGCGGCGGTGGACATATCAAAGCTGCAGGATGTACAATGGCAGGTACCGTTCAGGATATAATAAACACTCTGACTCCTCATATTGAAGAACAGCTAAGGGCAGGAAATGCTCTTTAAAGGGGCAGATGATATTGATTGACGGAATTATTAATATATATAAAGAAAGAGGATATACCTCTCATGATGTTGTGGCAAAAATGAGAGGTATATTAAAAATTAAAAAGATCGGACATACGGGCACCTTGGATCCGGAAGCGGAGGGTGTCCTTCCCGTATGTATAGGAAAAGCTACAAAAGTCGTGGATTTGATCGTAGATAAAGACAAAACATATGAAGCGGTTATGAAACTTGGAATAGTAACCGATACCCAGGATATGACAGGGAATATTTTAAAAGAAGCTCCCGTCTATGTGGATTTACAACAGATAAAAAATGCCGCAGAAAAATTTATTGGAGGGTATGACCAGATACCTCCCATGTATTCCGCCGTTAAGGTTAACGGCAAAAAACTTTACGAACTGGCAAGGCAGGGTAAAGAAATAGAAAGAACCCCTCGTAGAGTAATGATTCATAATATTGAGATACTCAATTATAATCCGGAAGAACATGAGATAAGGCTGCGGGTTGATTGCGGCAAAGGAACCTATATTAGGACTTTGCTTCATGATATCGGTGAAGTTCTGGGATGCGGAGGGGT
>CAZIHC010000178.1:0-5384 GCA_964538605.1 uncultured Herbinix sp.
GGCCACATCCTTGAAAGTAACTCCGGTTGACTTTTCAACATATACTTTGGCGTTGGCCTTTCCAAATCCCATGACGCCTCCGCTGTTTTTTGATATGGTTTTGAACAAAAACCACATTACAACATAAATTAAGATAAAAGGCAGCACCATGGATATTATAGTTTCTAATACGGTATTCCTATTATCGGGTACTTTTTTCCAATAATCCGTGCCGTAATCCTGGCGGGCCTTATACAACTTGTCAGCAAGACTGTCATCGTCCATTCTGCCCGTATAATAGGTCATACTGATACCCGGATAGGGCTGAACTTTTGGAGTAAATGCAATCTTATCTCCGTCGAATACTACCGTATCCAGCTCACCGTTTTCGAGCATTTCTATAAATTCCGGATAGGATACTTCCTTGTTTGTGCTTTCTTTTATTTGGTTCTGAATAAAAGAAAACATATACCAAATAAATAAAGCTGCTATCAGTGTAATAATAAGAGCAGATTTATTGGGAAAATTATTTTTATTCTGCTTATCGTTCCTGTTATCCATCAAATCCTCCATCTACAAATTCATCATTTATTTTAAAATCCTTGCCAAGCAATAATACTTAACAGGAAATATTTCCCGGTCTAATTTTATAATATTTGACGGGCAAATTACATAAGTAATATATCCCATTATACTTATTGTAAGATTATAAATCAATAAAATTGTTCTTAAAATTCTGTGACCAAACTGTGTTTTGCCGTTTGAATAAACATAAAATATATGAATCGTATAATTTTTAAAAAAATATCCCTATATAAAGAAAATGCAGTAACCTTTAAGGTAACTGCATATCTTTAGTCTTATAATTCGGGTAACCCGTTATTTCCCGTAGCAGAAAATTTTTCATTATGACTGGGCTTGGACGACAACATGGTAATAAAACAACCGATTATAATAAATATATCAGCCAGATTGAATACTAAATTTTTTATGGGTTTTACATTTATACTGAAATAATCAATCACGTAACCCCTTTTTAAACGATCGGTCACGTTGCTTGCTGCTCCTCCCACACAAAGTGACAGCCCAACCTTTTTTAATGTCTTATTCTTTTGAGGTAAAACAATAAAATAAACAAGCATCAAAATACCAAATACAAAGGCTGATATATTTTTTACGTACTTTGCTTTGTCTTTGAGAATACTGAAACTGAAGCCCTGATTGTATTGCTTTAAAACAGTTATTTTGCCTTTTAGTAAATCTTTCTTTTCACCTGCATTAAAATGTTTTTCAATATAATTTTTAATATTCCAGTCAAGCAAAAATATAGCCAAAGCAATAAGGATATAAATCACATTAACCCCTCCTTCCGATACCGAAGTAGGTATCCGGCAATTTCATACGTTTATGGGCCATGAAACATGGCTTTCCATAATTATTTTTCCCTCAGCGGTTCTTATGTTCTGGTAAGACGGATAATGAACACAGAACGCTTCACTGTCTGATAAATTCTTAAGTCTCCTTTTTAATTTCGAATATTTTGGATCATAGATTAGTTTTACTCTTTTGCTCTCAAATATGTCTTTGATTTTTGTAAAGGCACAGGCTAGCATAATTACATTCAAGTCTCCTTCATATACGGTTATTTCTGCTTGTTCGGAAAGGGATAACAACTCTTTAATATGATACCCAAAACCAAGCCCGTATAAAATATATTCATTTATTTTTTCTTTATACCAGTGACTTGCCAAAATAAAAGCTTCCGCCTGTACCCGGCCGTTGGTATGAAAGTAAAACTGGGCACCGTTATTTTCAGCAACCAATGTCATTAAACCACATGAAGTAAGTTCAACCCGATACCCTTCCTGAAGAAGGGGTTGTGGGTCTATTGTATTTATAAGAGATTCGTCAAGACCCATGCAATTATCCTTAAGTACTTTGAGATTTTCATAGTATTGCTCTTCATCAAAACCTATCTCTTCCTTGCCTATGATTAATTCCTGTATCCTGCATAAAAAGGTGACCATCTGCATTTCAAACAAATCGGCAAGAAGGATAAAATTTTCTTTTTTGTATGCATCCAATATGGCACTAAACATCTCCAATACCGAATCTGTCGATACGGTATTAAAATAATCTTTGTCAGAAATAATATCTCCGATTGTCTTTTTTAGAATATCTATCGAATCAGCTATAATTCCAAGAGCTCTATCATACATTTGCTTACGGAAATAGTAAACCGCTTTGTCGGCTTGCTCCAAAAGATAGATATTCCTTTCGAAAATATGTTTAATCTTATCCGTCACAGATGGTCACCTCAAAAGTACTCCGACTAATTTATGTGATTGGCTGTAATCTGAATACAACTATACCTGGAAACCTTTTTGGTTGATGAATTAATTTCATATATAGTAATGTATTTACCGGCAGTAACCGTAATATCGGTATCAGATTCAAATTTCAAACCGTCGTTAATAACGGTTTCGGTATGAACTCCGGTAACGTAAGTATCGGTTATTTTATATACAAGTTCATGTCCGCTTTTAACTGAACTGATAACTTTGATTGAAGTAGTTCCTGTTGTTTTACCTTTTGTAACGGTGGCTGACAAAGCCGTTGCCGGAGTAGGATTTTGAATTGCCAGTTTTATTGATGTCTTGTCTACGGTTCCGTTACCGAAAGTTATTGTCAGAGCCCTGCTGTAGCTTGTCGCCATTGTATTTAACTCATTTGTATTTAAGGTAACTTTCATTGTATATACCACGTTCGGATCGGTTGCATTAATTTCTGCCGGTGTGCAGGTAAAATCAATTTCTTTTGTACCGTACTTAATTGATTTAATTTTGGTTTCAAACGGCAACTTGCCCTTTGTATTCATTATTACGTCAAATGAGATCTCTTGAGTAATATTTTTGACAAATGTAAAGCTCTTGGCTTCGATTACAGGCACTGCAGGATATTCAACTTTATATACCAAACAGGTAGAAGCCAGATTTACCTCGGTATTTGATTTGGTTGATGTTTTTATTTCTCTCTTTCTTATAAATATTTTGCTGCCTTCAGTAGCTTTGCTTGAAAGAATCTTATATCCGGTGCCTTTTGTTATAGAATACCATGTAGTCTTGCTGGGATCGAGTTCGTCATCTGAACTTAACTCACCGGGTTTTACTATACAGTACTGATAAGGGTTGCTTGACGATGCAGAAGGTATGGTAATTGTTATAGCGGCAGAACCGCTGTATGAAATATAAACGTTAGGATCCGATTCCGTAGTATTTACCGGAGGATTACCTTCTACAATAATACCGTCCATTACTCTTTGCGAATTTATCTTAATTTCAGTAATTTTCGAAGCAGCTTTGGTAGTTGTAGCATAATCCCTTACTTCAATAGTCATGGCAGGGAATTTTTTAGCCGGTGTTATACCGTTACTGCCGTTTTTGATTATATCTTTCAAAGCCAACCCCTTGACGGACATGTCAGTAACCTTAACCCAGGTCGGAGTTGTGGTCTGTCCGGTGTATGTAACACGGTACTCCTTACCGTATTTTATCTGAGCTATAAATTTTTCTCCGTCAACGGTTACTGAGGAAGGAGTAGTCTGTTTTGCAATTTTCAGTCTGACTTCGCTGCTTACCCTTCTTCCCATCGTTCCGTCGGCTTCTCTCGAACCGGTACTTACATCATTGACGGCACTGATTCTGAAATACAAATCGGCACCTTTTATCTGGAGCTTTTCCAGTTGCTCAACAGTCAGATCTTTCAGTTCTTTCCACGAACCGTTAACACCCTTTTTCCATTCCAGATCCAAATATGTTATAGGATTGGCCGCGGTTCCTTCTGAAGACTGTATATTTAACAAACTGGCTATCGACTCACCCTTAGATAGGCTGTCCATTTTGTCATAACTTATAGAAACCGCAAGTTTTTTTGCTCTCGGCCTTAAAGTTACTCTTTTTGGAGTACCTGTTTCGCCCTTAATAACAATTACCTGTTCTGTTGTCTGCGAAGTCCAGGAAAAGTCAATAGTTGTTGTATATTCATTATCAACAGGAATAACATCCCATACATTTCTTGCAGCATCGTTTTCTGTTGCAAAATATATTTTTTGGTTACCGTTATTGTTTACTATAATGTTTTCTTCTTCATAGTCAACAGTGTTTATGGTTATTGAAGAAGCACCAAAAGCTATATTATGTTTAGAAAAAGAAACCAGTATAAATAAAAATCCCAAACATAACATTGCCTGCGCAATGCGTATAATTCTTTTGCTCATTTTTATCCTCCGTTCTTAATCTTATTGTCTGCTATAATAAATATCGGCAAAAATGAAAAACCAGTAAACTTTTTTTACTAATTTTTCAAATAATTTTTACTGATTTTTCAAATAATCAATAAGATCGTTATACATGTCCTCCAAATTTTTCGTCGGTTTCCAGCCTAGCTTACGCAATTTCTCGGAAGACATTCTTAAAAAAGTATCCTTAGCATATCCAAGTTTGCTATTATCCTTAATGTCGTAAATAACACGGATCTTTCCACCGGCAATTTTTTCCGCCACCAGCTTAGCCATATCGCAAATTCGCATAGTATTTTCTTCATTTACCACATTATAAGCCTCTCCGTCTTGGCCTTTTTCAAGAATGGTAAAAATACCGCTTATCGCATCTTTAGATTCGCAGTAATTTCCTACAGACTGACCTTTTGTGTGAAGCACGATATCCTCATTGTTGATAACTGCTCTTGCAAACTGTGCAAATACCCGGCTGTCATTCTTATCTACTCCGTATCCGAATACCTGGGCCAGCCGGGCTATTTTAACCGGGACTCCGTATTGCTTGTAGTAAATATAACAATAATGCTCTGCCATTCTTTTGCCTAAAGGATAACAGCTTCTTGAAGAAAAGATATCCACATCACCCAGCATATTTTCGGTAGCTAATCCACAATCGCTGCCGATTACCCCGTATGCTTCCATGGAAGAAAGGTATACCATAGACTTTATTTTTTTTATCCGTGCCAGCTCCAAAATATTTTTGGTCCCCACTACTATGCCGTCCGCCACTTCTACCGGATTTGAAACCATAACGGAAGATGTGGTGATCGACGCACAATGGATTATATAATCTATTGGCATGTCCACCTCTTCAGCCCTTATATCCTCTAAGGATGTTTCTAAAAGAGTTATTTCTCTATATTTATCGTTTTCGGCAGGATATTTCTTACTTGCTTTTTCAATATTTCTAACCGGGAGTATTAACTTTATTCCGGCATTATACAAGGAATTAAACTCTAATAATTCTTCGGCTATCAAACCGCCTATAAAACCGGTGGCACCGGTGATAAGGATTGTTGAGCCGGTAAAATTTTTGATTATATCATGCATTTTAAGATCATCAACCTTT
>CAZIHC010000179.1:0-5354 GCA_964538605.1 uncultured Herbinix sp.
CGGTAGCAGTATTATTATTTTATTCCTGTTAATTATTTGTGTTATCAATATAAGAAATAATGTTAATCAGATATTAAATACACGGAACAGAGACATAGGTTTACTGTCATTATTCGGAACTGATGAAAAAAATATTAAATTAATTTTTATACTAGAGTTTGCATTTTACGGTTTCATGGCATTTATTTTTTCTACTGTTTCTGTCGCTTTAATATTCGGATTATTTAAACTGGCATTGAATGTTGATTTGCTGACCAATTATTTTTATTTCTATGTGTTACTTGATTTAATAATCTCAGTTGTGATTTTCTGCCTGATAAGCATAGTCCAAATAAACAGCAGACTGAAAAAACTTAACAAAGAAAAATTATTTAAGGAGTTTTTAAAATGAAAAGAATGATTTTTATCATAGGAATATGTGTTTTTATATTATCAGGCTGTTCGGGGAAAACGAAACTTACGAGTTTACAAAGTATAGATTCAATTGGCTATATTACTGATATAAAAAACGGTAAGCTTTATATGAGTACGAAAAACTTAAGAACTGATAAATCGGAAATAATGTATTATAAAAATTCGTTATTAAAAAAGAGTTTATTCGTAGATGATTCCTCAGTTTCATCTTATCATTTATTAAAAGGAAATAATGAATCAATGAGTTTGTTATTTGATTCTAAGCAAAGCAAGCTTTACAAAATCGACTCTGAAAGAACCAGAATTTTAGGAGAAACTTTGAATTACGTTTTCTTTTACATAATAGATGATGACTATATTCACATACATCAGCTAAATAAAATAACAGGAGAAATAGAATTTACGGACAAAATAATAGAAATTACAGGTGAAATTATTGGATCAAAAGCAACCAGTAATTTTGACACCGACGAATTATACTGGTACTATAGTATGGATGGGAAAACTTACAGGTGCAAAATTAATTCAAATAATTTAAAATTAATAGAGGTCTTAAACTACCCTACAAGCAATATATTTTGTTTAGATAAATCAGGAGACATATGTTTATGCTTATATAATGCAGCAAATGTACCGTATTCTTTTGAGCCTGTTATAATAAGAACAGATTCTTCATCAGTTGAAATTACTTTACTTAATAATGATTTGGATGAAGGAATGATAGATTTTTCACTAATATATAACGACACTTTTTATATGGGGTACAGAAGTGGTAGTCTGTTAACTCTCTACTCCTGGAATCAATCAGACAGCCTAAAAAAACTCAAAGAGTACGCAAATGTCCGTGATATAGCCTGGACTATATATGATGATAAATTATACATATATTATGATGAAAAACTGAGCAGAATAAATTAATTATCAAAATGTATTTTCTGCGGAAGTTTTTAGTAAGCCGGAAAAACTTAGAAAATTTAACCTGAAAGATATATTGTTGGAAATGATATAACATAGATTTATGTTATATCATTTTTATTATGTATTAGATTGATTTTCAAATACCCTTTAGTATAATAATAAACATATGAATATAGTCGTTTTACCTTTATTTACAAGCAACTATTATAAAAAAGTTAAGTATTAACAAAAGGCATATAAAGAAATATTTAAAAAGGTGGTAAAATTGGCGGAATATATCCTTACCGTAGATGAACAGGACAGAGAAACAGGTTACATGGAAAAAATGGAGGTGCACAAAAAAGGTGTATTACATCGGGCTTTTTCCGTTATGATTTTTAATAATAAAGGTGAAGTATTGCTGCAAAAGAGGGCAATAATAAAGTATCATTCACCCGGGTTATGGACCAACAGCTGCTGCAGCCACCAAAGACAAGGAGAAACTTTGACTGAGGCAGTATCAAGGAGAATTAAAGAGGAGCTTGGAATTACATGTGATTTTAAAGAAGCATTCAAATTTAAATATAGGGTAGAATTTGACAATGGCCTAATAGAGCATGAACTAGATCATGTTTTTATCGGTTATTACAATGAAAAAGTATTTCCAAACGAGGACGAAGTGGAAGAAATTCGCTGGGTTCCTTTAGACGAGCTTAAAAATGAAATGAGTGAACATCCGGAGGAGTTTACCTATTGGTTTAAAATTTTAATGGAGCAACCTAAAATGCAGTTAATAATACAGCAAATATCAGGGGTTAAATAATGAAAGTAAAAGACAAACAAGGTACCGCTAAAGAGAATAAAGCATATGCAATACAATGTATAGAAGCAGCAATAAACGGAGGGGCAAACTGGAATATCTTATGTGACACGAATGGGGGATGCTTACCAAATGATATTTTAATAAACAAAAGATGTTATATCCAGATTCAAAGTTGATGTCGGAGTACATTGACATAATGATTTAGGGTTAGCTGTTGCCAACTCAATGAATGCGGTTATGGCACTAGTCAGGCAGGTATAATTGTTTTAAGTTTGATTTGAAATATTTGATTGTTTATAATGATAAAAAACGTAGTTAAACTAGTCTGTCGTTAAGTCTGAAACAGGGCAATAAAAATATTGCATATATTGCGCTAAAGAACAAAGCAAAAAGATTTTCTAATTGCAATTCTGGAGATTAAGGAGTTATAGAGATGAATGTAAGTATAATTGAAGTAAAAGATTCAATTATGAAATCTCAGTTTGCCAAGGAAATTTTGAGGAGTTTGCCGGAGTGGTTCGGGAATGAGAAAGCTCTGAATGAGTACGTAGATAATGTCGCAAGCCTGCCCTTTTGGATTGCATTAAATAGTGAT
Source organism: uncultured Herbinix sp. (assembly GCA_964538605.1). GTDB lineage: Bacteria > Bacillota > Clostridia > Lachnospirales > Lachnospiraceae > Mobilitalea. The sequence goes on from CAZIHC010000179.1 coordinate 2,730, forward strand.
GAAAAGTGCATAGGTTTTATATCAATTAAGACACAATATGGACGTACCGGTGATATTTATGTTTAAATATGATATTACATTTGAATTACTATATATCATAAAATTAACATATAATTTTAAGAAAAAGAGTAAAAACATTTAACATAAAAGAATTTCGGAAGTTAACCTGAATTTGAAGGTTACTGCCGGAATTTTTTTATTGACAGTTTTAAGATGGATGAAAATGACTAAAGACAAAAACATCCGATTAAAATTTAAATGTATTATTAAACAACTCAAAACAAAACCGGATATTCAATTAGATGTATATAAAAATATATTGACAAAAATTATTTTTATGATAATATATAAACATAAATGTTTAGATGAATATAAAAATGAATATATTAAATTTGATTTTATGAAAGAGGGAAACCCGATGGAAAAAAGAATTATTGAGAAGATGGTTAAAGCAATGAACTTTAAGAAGAACGAAGTGGTTTTCATCAACTTCTGGGGTACGGCTGATGAGTTTTCATATCTTTATGATTTTGAAAATGCTATGAAGAATGAAGGGGTTACTGTAAAGGCATTAGCAATTACAGATGAATTTATTATAGAAGAGGTTGGTGGAAAAGAGGCACTGCTTCCTGAGAGCTGGTTTGATAGGTATGATGAAGCTGAATCGGTGGTGGATATAATTTCGCGCCCTCCGGGTATGCCGCCACAGGGACTTGCAAAGAAAAAGATACCGCTTTTTGGTGAATTCTTAAGAGGCATATTTAAAAAAGCGTCCTCAAAGAAAAAATTTATTCAGGTTACCATGCCTTCAAGAACCAATGCTATGATGGCAGGGATGGATTATGAAAAGTACCGTGACAGAATTATTAAAGCACTTGACATTGATTATGATGAACTAAGAAAGAATTGTGAGAAGAAAATTTCGGAATTTAATGGGGATAAAAGAATAATCAAAACAGGGGAAAATTGCATACTTACGATGGAAACAACCGGACGAAAATGGTATATTGATGCCGGTGATGGAGCTTTCCCTTGCGGCGAAATTTTTATCGCACCTCTTGAAGATAAAAGCAACGGCTCAATTTTCTTCAAAACACTTGCTGCAGAGGGTGTGGGTGTATTTAAGAATGTCACTCTTTTTGTAGAGGCGGGCCGTGTTGTTTCATCCGACTGTGATAAGTTCAATGAATTTTTAAAGACACTGCCTGAGGGAGGCAATGTAGTTGCAGAGCTTGGTATAGGTATGAATCCGAATGTTGACTGTATAGAAGGAGATTCAGCCCTTGATGAAAATGCTTTAGGTACACTTCATATAGCAATCGGAATGAACCATCTTTTTGGTGGTGTAAATGAGTGCCCGTTTCACATGGACTTTGTTACAACCGGTGAGATATTATAATTGCTTACAGTTGAAAAATCAGATGTATAAATTAAAATAGAAGAAAGAAGGTAAATACATGAAATCAGTTATAGAAAATATGAATAAGTTTTTGGAGCAGAGAAAGTCGGAAGTTCTTGAAGAAGCTGCGAGGCTTATTGCTGACGAAAAAAAAGATGAGAGCAACTTTTTAAAAGCTAAGGCTAACATCTACGATGTTTTCAAGGCTTTGCTTGGTGCTTCTTATAAAGCAGCCTGTAATGACAAGAATGCATTTTATGCTGATTTTAAAAAGATGGCACAAACAGTACCTGCAGCCTGGAGAAAATCCCTTGAGGAAGCTAAAAGACATGAAGATACTCAAAAGATACTTATTGAAGAAGCAAAGCTGTCTGCAGCAGATGAGATTATTGCAAAGTTTGATGAACTTATGGAGATGTAATTAAAATTTCAAAATTCATTATACTTTTATATTGCAATACAATTGGAATATGCGCATGCGCAGGAATGGAGATGATAATTATGACAGAGACAGAAGCTATTAGCTTATTTAAATGCCTTGCCGATAAATCAAGATTACAAATTCTTAAGTCCCTAATTCAGGAGGAAATGTATGTAGAGAGGCTGGCCGAAAGACTTAATCTTTCGCCTGCGACGATTTCGTTTCATCTTAAAAAACTTGAAGCAGCAGGGGCGGTTAAGTCGCGAAAAGATCAGTATTATACAATGTATTCAATCAATGAAGACATCTTTAAGTTGCCTATAATTGAGATACTGAAGGAAAAATCGGAAGAACTTGATAAGCAGGCAGAACGTGATGCACAATATCGTAAGAAGGTTATAGATTCATTTTTCCAGTACGGAAAATTAAAGAGTATTCCAAGCCAGAGGAAGAAAAAGCGTATTGTCCTTGAAGAGATAGCAAAGTCTTTTGAGGCAGGGAAAGAATACACAGAGCGTGAGGTAAATCTCATCATAGCGGATTACCATGATGATTTCTGCTCAATCAGGCGTGATATGATTTCAGAAGGAATTCTGGAAAGGGAAAACATGATATACAAGAAGGTACTTTAATTAATTGCAATGAGGTAGCAACTGTTCATAAGGTAATAAAGATTATTTATTATCTTAATATTAAGGCTTCCAGTCTATCTATTAATTAATAATATTTGGAAGCCTTTTTACTTTAATTTAGGTAGTATAAAATATTTTGTGTAAACCCGGTTCTCTAGTTAATACTAGAAAAG
>CAZIHC010000180.1:0-5281 GCA_964538605.1 uncultured Herbinix sp.
CATAAGATAATTGTTCTTTGTCTCATCAAGGGCCTGGGTATTTATGTTGGTTCCGGGTGTTACAATTCTTACTACTTCTCTTTTTACAATACCCTTGGCTGTCCTTGGGTCTTCTATCTGTTCACAGATAGCCACACGGTATCCACGGGCTATTAATTTACTTAAGTAATTTTCGGCGGCATGATAAGGAACCCCGCACATGGGAGCCCTTTCTTCTTTTCCGATAGGTTTTCCTGTCAGTGCTATCTCTAATTCCCGGGAGCAAATTTTGGCATCCTCAAAAAACATTTCATAAAAATCGCCCAGACGGTAAAATAAAATACAGTCTTTATATTGCTCCTTTATCTGCATGTATTGCTGCATTAACGGAGTGAGATTTTCCATTAAGGTACTGTCCTTTCTTATGTAAAATATTAATGAACTTGCTTATAAAAGTATATCATATGAGATTATATTTTCAAAAGGATTTTTAGTCAATTTAATTAAGAAGGGGTTGTCGCATAATGTTATCGGAGATATAGATATTACCAAACCAAATATCAATTTGGTTTGGTAATATCTATATCCATTTCATCAAAATATGCGACATCCCCTTTTTATCAGTTGAAATCATCCGTAATATTCTGTTTATTTTAATTATTCGCAAGGGTAAGTATTAAACTATATATATTTTGCCGTATATCCTGCCGTGGTTGAAGTAATGTTTTAGTCCGTCTGCAATTTTCCGTCTGCCATTCGGATTATTATATCTGCCTCGTCGGAAATAGCTATATCATGTGTAACAACAATAACACAATAATTATGTTCATGGGCCAGCCGTTTTAAAATCATTATAATATTTTTACTGTTTTCGGTATCCAGATTCCCTGTCGGTTCGTCAGCTAAAATAACGTTAGCTTTGCTTGCCAGTGCTCTTGCAATCGCAACCCGTTGTTGTTCACCGCCGGAAAGCATGGAAGGAAATCTTTTATAATATTGTTCATTCAAATCAACAGCTCTTAATTTTTCCATAGCAATCTCAGCCGCTTCTTTTTTTGAAATTTTATTTAGACGTAACGGGAAACTTACATTTTCCAAAACAGTCATATATGGAAAAAGATTATAATTTTGATATATAACACTTACATTGTCTCTTCGATAAATATCGCAGTCAATTTCCCGTATGGATATATTGTTATATAAAACATCACCTTGTTTCGGTAAATCCAGCCCTGCAAGCAATGACAACAGAGTAGTTTTTCCGCTTCCGCTTTTTCCAACAATTGAATATATTTTTCCTGAATCGAAACTGTAGGTAACATCGTTTACCGCATAAACTGTCTGATATCTGTTTTGATATGTATAAACCACATTCTGTAAACTCAATATGCTCATATATTAATCCCTTTCTTTCATAATCGTCATAACTTTTTTATTGACAAAACGGTAAACAACTATGGAGGAACCTGTCAGATAGCTCAGGAAAAATGCACATATGATGACCAAAGGAGGGCGGTCAATACATAAAGACCATATCTTACAGGAAATCAATCCAAGACCAATTCCGATCAGACCCAGGAATACCTGTTCCAAAAAGGCTTCGAGAAATATAAACGATTTTCTGGAGCCTAAAGAACGCATAATTGCAAATTCATGTTTGCGATTTCTGACAAAGAGGAAGCTTGCCAAAAATCCTATGCCTAAAGATAAAGCAATAATAATTGGATTCATAATTTTTAGTATATTTATATCATTCTCAATTTTTGAGACCGTACGGTAAAAAATATCATCATGAACAATAATTGCATATTCATAGTTTATAAGAATGTCCGAAGCGGTATGGGATTTTGCGGTTCCGGTTATATCAACTTCGGCAAAGTATCTTAAAAGAAGATTCTTAACGGTTTCAATCTGCCTATTGTCTTTGATAATGCAACTAAGACTATCGGCATTAATAAGTCCGGTTATTTCTTTAGATAATGTCATAATGATATCCCACGGACAATATATATTTTTGCTGTCTCCTTCATAAATTCCGGCAACCTGCAATCTTTGCATGACATATTTACTTTCGCTGCTTCGAGGGTCACCTACTGCCAAGCTAAGATAATATTTTCCGTTGCTGTCAGCTTGCAGGGTCTTATATAGACCTTCTGAAACAATACAAACTGCTTCATCAGTCAAAAAGATGTCTTCGGAGTAATTATAAAAATAGGTAATGTCAATATTGTTTTCAGGTGCCAGTAATTTATCCGCTGAAATATGTGTAAGACCTATAAGATCGTTTGCTTTATATATATCGCTGATAAAAACATCCTGACTTTCGGTAATGATTTCATACTTAAGTGACGATTTTATTTTAAGTTCTTTAAAATAAAATGAAAAGGGAATTTCATCTTTTTTTCCCTGAAAATAACTTTCATCGGAAAAAAACAAGGAAACTATATAATCTTTAATATTGAGATTGTCGGTTTGGGTTCCCGTCAAATTTGTTACTATGCATTCCACATTAAGATTGTCATATATTTCATTCAACTGCTTTTCTTTTTTGGCGATGGAATAATCCAAATAGCAAAGGAAAATAGCAAAAGCAAAGGATATAATAATGAGTGCCAAACACCCTGCTATATTACGCTTCATTCTGGTTAGTGCATAAGAAATGATATACATATCAATTCTCCTTGTGTCGCATAAGTACAAGAGGACTTTTTCCGGAAATAAAAATTCCGTACAACCAGATTATAATTGCAAAAACAGCAAATTGCACAGAAGCAATTACAAAGGATATTTGAGGAAGCTTCCGGGCTGACAAAGTAATTGAAGATAAGGTATCTGATGTAACATTTGCACTGAAAGATGAATTGACGGAATTACTTAAGGCTTGATTATAAACATAATCTGTTACATTTCCGACCAAGCAAAAACCCAGTAAACCGCTTATTACAGACGCAATCAGAACGAGTGTCAATGTGCTTATAAGTATATGTATTATTGTTATTTTTCTGCCTGAACCGAGTGACAGCATCATACCTGCTGTTCTTTTCAGTCTGATAACATATAAAACAATAAATAAAATCAGCATAGCAATCCATGCTAATGTACCTATAACCAATAAAATACGGGAAGTAGACAAAAAATCGGCCAAAGTATCTTTAATATTTGAATATCCCTGATCATAACAGAATAAAATATCACCGTATCCGGCTTCATTGGCATAAGCCTGAATCTTGTCAATACTGCCGTTTTCCAGGACAATTGTACTGAATATGCCTGAGTCGGCAGTGAAAGCTTCACATTTTATTGCTTTATTCGGTACAAATATGGTGTTTGGTGTAAACGCATAACTGTTGTCACTCCATAAATCAGCTCTTCGATATATACCAATAATTTCAAAAGGTTCAACCTCGGTACAAAAGCCTGCTAACGGACTGTAGACATCCGCAGGGGGATTGTAATAATTTTCTAAGAATGTTTCATAACCTTTATAAAAGGCGAGGGGAATTGCGTCACCGACCTGCAGTTTATTAATTGTAGCCAAGGCTTCCGATATAATGCATACTTTCTTACCGTTTTTATATTCATCCTCAGTGAAGCTTCTGCCTTTTACAACATAGGCTCTATTCTGATGAAATTCAAAAATACATTCCAGCAAATCGGTTCCTATAACCGGAACGGATTGATTGGTTATTTTATATTGTTCAATTGTTTCTCTAAAAAGTTTGCCTTCCTCTGAATTAAGGAAAGTGTCAGGATCGGTTGTAAGTCTTGTTATTGTCGGTAAAGTCTTTGCTTTTATCATTTCTTCACTTGCCCGGACAGTTTCCGTTGTTCCGTCAGGATATATGAAGGTACTCATAATAAAATTAGCAGGATTTTGAACAAACATCCACGATGATGAAATATATCTTAAATCAGTATTGGTGATAGGAATACTATGACCATTATATTCATATAAAGCAGCAATATCTTCTGCTTTTTTGGCATCCTCAGGTTTAAGACCTTGTAAATATTCCGTTATATCATAATTGATGTTACTCCAATCTATATCATTACTTGATATTTTCAATATTTCTGCAAGTCTTTTCTTAAGAGTAAGATCAGTGTCTGTATAGTTTGATCCAAATACGAGATAAGAATCGCCTATTCTTAAATCGGCTTTTTTCAATTCTTCTTCTGTAGAATAATTATATGTAATTCGTAAATAGCCCTCCGGCACTTTATATCCTTGATGCAGTAACAGTACTCTATTAATTTTTGCTGAAAATTCAACAGTACCGAATTCTGAATCATTATCTATACTTTCAATGGTGATGACAAAAGCAGCATTTGTATAAGGCAAATCTCTGTGATAACTATAAGCCATATCTTCCATTGCAGAGACTAAGGTATTAAGTCCATCGGAATAACCTGAAATCAACTGTTGGTGATAAATGCCAAGAACCTCTTTATACAAACTGGGCATGCTGTTTATCCAATCACGGATTTCCTTTGATACAGTGTGATTTTTGATTATATGTGTCACACCATCTTCTTGGACATACTCTATTTCTGTATGTTCTTTCGGTAAAGCAATGGTTGTATATATTGAATCGGATTCTTTGGCTGTCATTACGGCAGAATAGTACAAGCTAACGCTCAGGCACAGAATAGTGCCTGACAGCGTCAGCGCAATAATACCCATAAAAGATCGTATTGGTTGCCTAAGTAACTGCCTAAAACTATTCATGGTAATTTACCCTTCTTCCCTATTCGTATGGTATTGAAATCACTGCATGAAGTTTTAACATTCATAATAGGGTTAGAATACATTTAATAAGGTATAACCAATCATTGTAAGCAATCAATAGTTTTATGAATATGTTATATTAAATTATACCATAACTTGTCATAATATACAAATATCTGGATATTATTGCAATAGGTAAGTGAACATAAGATAAATTTGATTGAGAATTATTAATTTCATTTTGTAACGAAATATTATAAAAAGTGCCTTTATCATTATTTTATATTTCAAAATAATATAAAAATAAATAAATTGCCATAGAACTTCACCTGATGAATTTCTATGGCCGCATATTAAAAATAATTATTCCATAATAACATCTTCCAACAAATCAGTCCCGTCGGCAGCAGATGTGGCAAGAAAATCACATCTTTCATTTTGGGGATGGCCGTCATGGCCTTTAATCCAAACGAATTGTACCTTATGAGGTTCCATAGCCTTAAGAAGCCGTTTCCATAAATCGACGTTCTTTACCGGTTCATTTTTTCCCCTTCTCCATCCCTTTTTAATCCAGCC
>CAZIHC010000181.1:0-5257 GCA_964538605.1 uncultured Herbinix sp.
AGATGGGGTTGTGAACTAACTGTTTCACAAACCCCAACATTTATTATAGAACCTTAATATTTAAGGCTATGGAATTTAACATAGCCTTTTTATTTGGGAAGATACCTTATCTAATATGTGTAATTCTTGGTATGCAAACAGTCGATGTATGTAATGAAATAAAAAGTAATGGAAGTTATTGTATATTTAATGTATAATAATTCATTTTTCAATGATCAACCTTGATACACGAAGGGAAGAGACCGAGAAGACTTATAACAACTACAGTTCAGTACGAGCAAATTTATTGTAACTATATATTTGGATATACAACCAATATTCAAGCTTGTTATATTATATATAGAAATGTGCTTATAAATCTGTTATGTATGAGCATAATTACTGGTGATATTAATTATCAGCTGGAAAAACAAGCAATGAGGTCAGATGATAATTGCACAATCACCGGAACATCTGTAAAGTAACTTTATAAAGAATAGAAATAAGTAAGAGAGGTGTATTATGCCCTCACACAATATCTATAAAATGAGCTTTTCAAAAGTTTATCCGCTTTATATTGCGAAGGCGGAAAAAAAGGGTCGCACTAAATCGGAAGTTGATGAAATTATTAGCTGGTTGACAGGATACAGTCAGGAACAGTTAGAAACACAGTTGGAAAAACAGGTAGATGTCGAGACTTTCTTCAAAGAAGCCCCTAATTTAAATCCTTTACGCGTTCTGATTAAAGGGGGGTTTGCGGTGTCCGGGTAGAGGATATTGAAGACCCAACAATGCAGAATATTCGCTATCTGGACAAATTAATAGATGAGTTGGCTAAAGGAAAAACAATGGAAAAAATTTTGCGAAAATAATTTGCAGGAAACTTTTAACGTGCCATAAGTATAATGAAATATAAATAAATTTTTACGACAGAATTGTTTTATAAAATAATGTTGTGTAATATAAATTAAGTCCTTAAAGGGGGATACTTATGGCTGTTAAAATAAATATTGACGCAGGCCACGGCAGCAATACGGCAGGCAAGCGTACCCCGCCCTTTCCGTATGAAGTGGTTATAAACGATAAAATTACCGTGAAAAAAGGAGAACAATTTAGGGAACACATTGCCAGTGTGGGAGTTTCTTATTATCTGGAGCAGGAACTTAAAAGACACGGTTTTGAAACTACAAAGACCGGCTGGAATGACAGCAATGCCTTTGATGATCCTGATACGCCGCTCGGGGACAGACAGGCCGCTATAAAAAAAGCTAAGTGCGATTACAGTATTTCTGTTCATTTTAATGCATACGGTGACGGCAAGGATTTCAACAGTGCCTCGGGAGTGGGGATTTACATCCATGACAAGTATCCGGGACAGTCAAAAAAGATGGCTGAGACGGTACTAAAGAATTTGATGGAAAATTCAGGGCAAAATAACAGGGGGGTAACTGCCAAGGCTTTGGGTATGTGCAACTGCAACAGCCTGGGGACTAAGGCAGCCATTCTTATTGAGCTGACCTTTATGACAAATTTAAGGGAAGCTGTTTCCATGATGGCCAATGAAGCATTTTGGAAAGAAAGTGCCAGAAAGATATGCAAGGGGATTTGTGAATACACCGGTGTAAAATATATATCTGATATTTATTTTCCTGCCGAATCAGTTACACCGGAGTCCTCCAAAACCGATATACGCTGGGCGCAGGAAAGGCTAAACGTTGTACTTCCCCAAATTTATGATCCTGTAAAAGATATAATTCCTTTAAAAGTAGACGGTAGTTTCGGACCGAAAACCAGAATTGCGGTTTTGCTTTATTGGGATGCTTTGGGTTGGGGGAAACACATGAACGACGACGGTACCCGGATTGGTAAGAGTACGAGGGAAGCTTTGGTGTCAGGTACTGTTAACAAACTGTGAACGTTAGTTCACAGTTTGTTAACAGTACCTGACACCATTATATCCACCCGCCGTCCAGGCCTATGACCTGACCGGTTAGATATTCGTTTTTGTCGGCAAGATAATATACTAAATCGGCGACTTCTTCCGGACGACCGAGGCGGCCGGCAGGTATTTCGTCACAAAGAGCTTTCAATTCCTCATCATTTAAGAAATTATTCATTTCGGTATCTATGGCCCCGCAGGCATTGGCATTTACTCTGATATTGCTGGGGGCCAGTTCTTTTGCCAAAGCTTTAGTAAAGGCGTTTATGCCCCCTTTTGTTGCGGAGTAAGCCACTTCACAGGAAGCCCCTGTAAGACCCCAAACGGAGGATATATTAATGATACTGCCCTTTTTGTTTTTTACCATGTCGGGGACAGCCATACGGCAGCAATTAAATACAGAAGTCAGGTTGGTTTTTATGACCTTGTCCCAGTCTTCGGGGGTCATATCCGTAAGAAGGCCAACATAAGATATACCGGCGTTGTTGACCAGTACATTCAAAGAACCGAAATTTTCTTTAATCAGCTGAAATAATTCCTTCACCTTTTCATAACAGCCCATATCTCCTAAAAAGGCCAGACATGAGACTGAAAAATTTTCTATTTCGGATTTTGTCCGTATAAGATCTTCTGCATTTTTTGAACCGTTTATTACAACATTATAACCTTCTTTAGCAAACTTAAGGGCGATGGCTCTTCCTATCCCACGGGAAGAGCCGGTTACTAAAACAGTATTTCTGTTATCTGAACCGGGCATAAAATCACCTTTCATATTGAGTAAATTTATAATTTTAACCGTTTTATCCGTTATATGATAATTCTTGCTGTTTTTAGTATATCATACCTTTTAATGCTTATAAAGCACAGTTGATTTGAGAAAGAGCTGTATGTTAAAATAATCAGGGATGTGAGGTGGAAGGCATGAAAAAGAGCGCCGGGCGGAAATTTCTAAAAATATTTTTTATATCCTTTATTTTTTTTGCTTTGTTTATCGGAGTCTGTACCCTAAGTTATCGGATTGTCATTGATTTTTTTAATATCGAAAACGGGGCTGTTGAGGTTGCAGAAATCATTACTTCCGATAAGCAACAGATAAATATAACCGAAGCAAGACTGGATGACGTATCAAAACATCTGATTTTTTGTGTGGACGAAGATGACGGCAGTATAAAAAAACTGGTTTTGGAGATATTTAATTGTACCTCTCATAAAATGTATTATTTTACCATACCTATAAAAACGCGGTTTACCTTGTCTTCTTCGTTACATAAGGAATTGGTTCTTGTTAAACCGTCTATTCCCCAATTTCTGAAGCTTTCTGCCATTACGACCTATATTCCCGATGAAACGGCATATGAATACGGCGTTTTGATGGTTGAGGATTTGCTTGATATAAGCATAAGCTATTATTCCGTAGTACCTCAAAGCATCTATGATTCAGTTTTTGCTACGGAAAATATTGAACCAAAAGAGGGCAGGGATGATAATTCGGATATATATTCCAGAGAAATATTCTCTCCCGATTTTCTAAAATTTTTACGTACTATAAAAACAGAAACCGAGTTGCGAAAATATATAGGGGAAATTTACGAAAAGATAAAGTCTAACCTAAGATTTGAAGACAAGCTTAATTATATGGATAGCTATCTTAAAACTCCCGGAGAAAATATTTATTTTGAAGTAATAGCCGGAAAAGACAGCAACAGTGAGTATACTGTTGATAAAGAAGCGGCAAAAAAGCAACTGGAAGCCTGCTTCAAGTGAATAAAGCTGACAGAAACAGTGTACCATAAAGCACAAGAAAGACCTTAATTTGGTAATTTTAGAGTGATAATTTACTCATATAATATGTCTGTAAACGAAGACATATTATAATACATTAAATAGATTTTTATCAGTATTTTAATTAATAGAAAATAAAGAGGTAAACTATGGACAAGAGAAGAAATCAAAACAAAAATGTAGTATTATTAAGAAAAAACATGACCATAACCGTAGGGGCAATACTAATGGCTTTGGCTGTAAACTTAATATTTGAACCGATGGGCCTGGTAACAGGAGGCCTGGCAGGCCTTGCGATTGTTGTAAAGGAAGTTACAAATTTTTTGTGGGAGGGTGGTATACCGATATGGTTATTTACGGTTCTGTCCAATATACCGCTGTTTCTTATAGCCATCCGCCTGCTGGGTATTAAGACTATGTTTAATGTTTTGCTGGGTACTGTAGTTTATGTTTTAACTATGATGATTGTTCCTATATATGATTTTAAATTTGAAGATTTGCTGCTTGCATCTTTGGTCGGCGGGGCCATATCCGGAGTAGGTCTGGGCATGGTTTTTTCGGCTTCTGCTTCCACCGGAGGTACCGATTTGCTTGCGACAATAATTCATGCATATAATAGGCACATTTCCACACCAATTATCCTGACTTTTATTGACGGAGCAATAATATTACTCGGTGCTTTTGTTTTCGGTCTGGAAAATGCCCTGTATGCTATTATAGCAGTGTTCGTTTCCGCGAAAGTATCCGACGGTATAGTGGAAGGATTGAAATTCGCAAAAATGGCCTATATTATTTCCGACGAATATGAAAAAATAGCAGAAGCGATTATGACCGATCTTGACCGGGGCGTAACCGGTTTAAGTTCTACAGGAATGTATTCCAATAAAGACAGAAAAATGCTGTTTTGTGTAGTGTCAAAAAAGGAAATTGTGAAAATAACAGAAATTGCAAAGAGCATAGATCCCAAATCTTTTATTATAGTAAATGATGTCAGGGAAGTAATGGGTGAGGGTTTTATAGAATATAGACAGTAAATAAATCAAAAAACCTAAGGATTCTCGGTAAAAATACTTATTTTATCTAATAATATACAAATTATACAAAAGGCAAAAATTGATTTTGTTAAATTGGGATATGGTTTAAGAATATTAAATAGTGTATCATACTTATATAACCTTGTACAAGAACATACGATTATATAGGAGGATAGGAAATGGCAAGTTTATCTTTAAGGAATGTAACCAAGCAATATCCTAACGGTGTAGTTGCTGTTAAAGATTTCAATCTGGAGATTGCTGATAGGGAGTTTGTTATTTTCGTAGGACCGTCAGGTTGTGGTAAGTCAACAACTTTACGTATGATTGCCGGTCTTGAAGAAATTACACAGGGTGAAATTTATATTGGTGATAAACTGGTTAACGATGTAGAACCGAAGGATAGAGATATTGCGATGGTTTTCCAGAACTATGCGTTGTATCCGCATATGTCAGTATATGACAACATGGCCTTTGGTCTTAAATTAAGAAAAGTACCTAAGGATCAGATTGATAAGCTTGT
>CAZIHC010000182.1:0-5206 GCA_964538605.1 uncultured Herbinix sp.
AAGATTTAATGTAATAGCTATTTCGTCAAGATTCATTTTAGCCAGGTATTCATCAAGCTGATTAAGTTTTCCTATGACCGGCACTTTTTTATACCGGGTGCCGATTTCCATGGTATCATCCAAAATCCCGTGTATATAATATCCCCATTGAGGATTGGCAAAAATGCGGTCAATATAGGCTTCGGCAGCACGGCTGTACCCGACCAAAATAACATGCTTAAGATTATAACCTTTCCTGCGGACAACTTTCAAACCGTGGGCGATGGACATTCTGACTGCAGTACAAAGGAGTATATTAAATACGGTAAAGATACCGAGAAAGTATCTGGAGATATTGAATTCTTTCCTTATATACAAATAAAAGAGATAGAATGCCAGTCCAAAAAAGTTGGAGTAGGTTATATGAAAAAATTCTGTCCATTTTTTCTTTACCCGTTTAGGAGTATATAGTTTAGCCTGGTTATATATTATAAGATATAACGGCAGAATAATGTAAAGAAATTTGCGGATATATACGTATAAAGGATAAAAGGTACCCTTTTCTACTCTAAACAGCCTTAACTTAGTAAGGATACTGTAAAATCTGAAATAATATGCTGCCAAAAATGAAATTACAATTATCAGTGCATCTATTAATATATGGAGCCGATTTAGCGTTTTTTGATTGTCTTTAATCACAGCTTAACCCTCCCTAGGTTAAATTGTTTGATTTTGGTTATATGTGAGCCTATTTATTATAATACATTAATAAGTTTATTTGGACAATATGATTTTTACATAAACAGTATTTCTTCACATTCTTTACACAAAATGATGTTATATTAACTAAAAAGACACAGGAAAGGAGCAAATATATGGATTTCTATAACCAAAATGGTGATTACGATAGCCCAAATAATATAGATAATGAAGAAAATAGAAAAAGTCAGGAATATAATAAGCCTGAATATAGTTTTTGGGCGGAGAATATGTCGTCTTCGACTGGTGACAGGTATGATTATTACCATCATATACCCCGATATGAAGAAAAACCGCAGAAGAAAAAGGGTGCAAAAAAAGTCTTTGCCTTTCTGGCAAAAGCGTTATTGTTCGGAATACTGGCCGGAGCTACATTTATAGGAGTTCAGTTCCTTTACTATAAACATAATCCCAATGCTTTTCAAAACCAGGAAAGCTACATTATCGGATCTGCCAACGGAAATGTCCGTACAAAACTTAAGGTGGCAAGTACGGACCTTGGGAAGGTAAATACGGTTCCGGAATCGTCAGTTATGAAAGTGGCCGAAGAGACATTGCCGTCAATAGTATCTATCACCAGTGTATCTACCAGCACCAACTGGTTTGGTATTGAGATTCCGAGCGGGGGAAGTGGTTCTGGTATTATTGTCGGTAAAGACGAGAAAGAACTTCTTATAGCTACAAACAACCATGTTGTAGACGGTACGGAAAAGATAACGGTAAGATTCATAGATGATACGGAGGCAAATGCGGTCATTAAAGGAACAGATGCTACGGCTGATCTGGCAGTTCTGACAGTTGATTTATCGGAACTGGACAAAAGTACCCTTGATGCAATTAAGGTTGCCAAGCTTGGTAATTCTGACGATGTTAAAGTCGGTGAAATGGCAATAGCAATTGGTAATGCTATGGGATACGGGCAATCTATTACGGTCGGGTATATCAGTGCAAAGGACAGAAAAGTAGAGATTTCGGACAATTACAGTTATAAAACCATGGTACTGCTTCAGACAGACGCGGCCATAAATCCGGGCAACAGCGGCGGAGCTTTGCTGAACATAAACGGTGAAGTTATAGGAATTAATACGGTTAAGTTTGCCGATTATAAGGTGGAAGGTATGGGATATGCAATTCCTATATCAAAAGCTATTCCAATTATTAATGAGCTGATGAGCCGTGAGATTCTGACTCCGGAAGAGCAGGGCTTCCTCGGTGTTTCTACTACAGATGTAACGGAGGATGTATCTGAAAGATTCAGGATACCTGTAGGTGTATATATAACAAGTGTAGTAAAAGGCAGCCCGGCCGAAAAAGCAGGATTGAAAGAAGGAGATGTCATAAAATATATTAATGACATAGAGATTACGTCGGCCGTTCAGTTGAAAGAACTGATTTCAAGTATCCGTGCAGGCACCGAGATTGAAATTAAATACATGCGTCATATAGACGGAGGGTATAAAGAGCAGACTGTTAAAGCAACCCTCGGCTCAAGAAGCGAGATAAATAACTGACGTATATAAATAATGAAAATCATATTGGGGTTTCCATAAACACCGACTTGCACCGCGGGCAGTTGAAATATGGAAACCCTTATGTTATATAAAATAGAAGAAATCTTATTGTGTGATAAAACTATATACGTTATACTATATAAAAATAATTATTAATGTTTCTCTTAATTTTAAAGTAAATGACATTTATATAGAAAGGGTCGAAAGATAAGATGAGCAGCAATAAGGACGATTTTAATGATAAGATCAATAATATAGAGAATAATAACGATAAAAAAGATAATAACAATAACGATGAGGAAGTATGTTATATATGCAAACGGCCTGCAAGTGTTGCAGGCAAGATACTGCATATTCCGAACTATTTACATATATGTGCGGACTGTATGCAGAGAACTTTTGATTTAATCAATAACAGCGATAGTCCTTATTTTAACATGATCGGTATACCCCCGGTTATGTTCGGGGTATCGGACCTAAGCAATATCGGTAAAGCAAGCAACCCAAAAGAAAAAACCGATGAAGTCCTAAAGGAAGAAGTCACAACTTTTGACAGAAGCAAAATTCCGGCCCCTCATATTATAAAGGCAAAACTGGACGAATATATTGTAGGGCAGGAACACGCAAAGAAAGTAATATCGGTTGCGGTGTATAACCATTACAAGAGGATAAGCAAAGGGGTTCCTAAAGACGTTGAAATAGAAAAGTCCAATATGCTTATGATAGGTCCGACCGGATGCGGAAAAACTTATTTGGTTAAAACCCTGGCAAAACTGCTGGACGTTCCTTTGGCCATAGCCGATGCCACATCCTTAACCGAAGCCGGTTATATCGGTGATGACGTAGAGAGTGTCATTTCAAAATTACTGGCGGCTGCGGGCAACGACGTAAAAAAGGCCGAGAGAGGAATAGTATTTATAGACGAGATTGACAAGATTGCAAAGAAACGTAATACCAACGGACGGGACGTAAGCGGAGAATCCGTTCAGCAGGGACTTCTTAAATTGCTGGAAGGAAGTAATGTAGAAGTTCCTGTTGGAGCATCATCAAAGAATGCCATGGTTCCACTTAAGACAGTTAATACGGAGAATATCTTGTTTATTTGCGGCGGGGCATTTCCGGACCTGGAGAAAATAATTAAGGCAAGGCTTACTAAGCAAAGCTCAATAGGATTTACGGCCGACCTTAAAGACAAATATGACGATGACGCAAATATCTTGCAGAAAGTAACCCTGGATGATTTGAGAGAATACGGGATGATACCGGAGTTTCTGGGAAGGCTTCCGATAATATGTACCTTCGAAGGACTGACAAGAGAGATGATGATAAAGGTTCTAAAAGAACCGAGGAACGCTATTATCAAGCAATACCAGAGCCTGCTTGCTATGGATGAGGTGGAATTAAGCTTTGAGCCTGAGGCACTGGAAGCCATATCGGACAAAGCCCTGGAAAAGAAAACCGGAGCCAGAGCCTTGCGGGCTATCCTGGAAGAGATAATGCTTGATATTATGTACGAAATCCCGAAGGATGATAATATAGGACGGGTTATTATAACAAAAGATTATATTGAAGGCAAAGGTGTTCCGGTTATTGAGATGAGAGGGATTTCGAATCAGAAACGCATAGCATCCTGTAATTGACAATTTGTCGATATACGGTAAAAATATTTGAATCTTCATGCTTGTCACGGAAATTCGCTTTATAATATAATTTTATTATAAGGAAAATTAATAATACTTCTGATAAAAAGTGCGGAAGCTTTAAAAGGTTTGGTAGTCAGTCCGAACCGACACAATACAGATGCGGTTAACTTATATTCAAACGCTTGCAGGCAATCAAAGCTTGTCTTGCAAGCTTTTAGAGATTCACAAGAAGGATTTGCTAAAGCCGGAACCAATAAATAATTAATTAAAAGAATTGGAGGATGCTATGGATAACAGACAAGCCCCTGAAATCGACGGTGTACTAAGAAAACATATGATCAGAGTACCTAAAGAGATAGATGCTGCCAGCGGAATTAGAATTTTTGGTAAACTAATCCGTTCAATTGTTTTTTCCACAGATATAGCTATCATACGTAACTGTAACGCCAATGCAGTCATTGCCGTATATCCGTTTACGCCACAGCCGATTATATCACATTCAATTATAACCTGTTCCGATGTTCCGGTATTTTGTGGTGTGGGAGGTGGGACAACTACAGGACACCGTGTAGTAAATCTGGCTGAGCATGCGGAATTTCAGGGGGCTGCAGGGGTGGTATTAAATGCACCGACTCCGAATGAAACCATAAAAATGCTTAAAGAACGTATTGACATTCCTATAATTATTACGGTAGTGTCTGACAGGACCGATATTCAAAGCCGCTTAGAAAGCGGGGTATCTATATTAAATGTTTCGGCGGCTTCAAAAACACCGGAAATCGTAAGAAAGATAAGAAAGGATTTTCCTAGTGTGCCTATTATAGCAACAGGAGGCCCTACTCCCGAAACAATTATGGAAACCATAGAAGCAGGTGCTAATGCAATTACATATACCCCCCCGACCAACGCTGAAATTTTTAAAACCTTAATGAATAAATACAGAGCGGAATATTAAAATAGTTAAATCGGTCAAAAAGTCCGTTATCGGGGAGGTTTAGTATGTTTAAGTGGGATAGGCTTTTAAGAAGGAAAAGGGAAAATAAAAATATTTATTTAAAAAATTATGATGAAGATTTGCATGATTTTGATTTGCAACAGGAATCTGACGATAAGGCAGATCAAGCAGATAAGAACGGGGACTATGAGGTAGTTGAGATTGAAATTCTTCCGGCAAAAATCATATGTCCGGATTGTGGAGGCATAACTTTGGAGGGACTGGATTTTTGTGACAAATGCGGAGGCGAACTGTAAAGTTATATTATTCTAAATATTTGTTGACAAATCAAATATTCAAGGTTATTATAGAGTCTATAA
>CAZIHC010000183.1:0-5194 GCA_964538605.1 uncultured Herbinix sp.
CCATGATGACGGAAAAGGGCAGTATAACCGTTATCCGCCCGCTTTTACCCATAACCCGGAAGGAAATAGAGGCGTATTTGGCAGAAAGGAATTTATCCTATCGGACCGATTCGACCAATCTTGAAAATACTTATACAAGAAATAAAATACGTAACGTTATTTTGGATTATGCGTCCAAAGCGATAAACAGCAATGTGATAGATCATATTACAGGTGCGGGTGAAAATCTATATGAAGCTTATGGTTTTATAGAAAAAAGCATCAAAGACCGCTTTCATGCCATAGTCAAAGAAAAGCAAGGAATTTATGAATATGATGTAAATATATTGAGTAAAGAAGATATAATAATTCAGAAGGGTATAATACGCAAAATTCTTGAACAAGTGGCAGGTAGTTTAAAAGATATAGAAGCCGGGCATATTAACGATATTTTGGCCTTAGGCAGCAAGCAGGTAGGTAAGGAATTGCATCTTCCTTACGGAATGATCGCTCAAAAAAAATATGGTATAATTAGCATAGGAAAAAGCTCGGATTTATCAAGTAACAGGCATTTTGCAAAACCGGCAGAAAAAGAGATAAAAATACCGGGAAGAACATATCTTGAATCATATGATATTTATATTGAAACTGAGATTATAGAAGACAAAAAAAATAAAACCTTTCCCAAAAACAGTTGTATGAAATGGTTTGATTATGATAAAATAGAGAATACTCTTAAACTAAGGACAAGAAAAACGGGGGATTATTTGCAAATTAACAGTCAGGGCGGAAGAAAAAAACTTAAAGATTATTTTATTGATTTGAAAGTTCCCAAAGAAGAAAGGGATCAGGTACTTCTTGTCGCAGACGGCAGCCATATATTATGGATATTGGGGTATGGCGGAAGAATCAGCGAAAAGTATAAAATTACCGACCAAACAAAAACCATTTTATCTATGAAAATTAAAAATGCAAAGGAGAAATAATATGGCAGATAATATCAAGGTCTTAATTTCTGAGGAACAGATCAACAAAAGAATAAAAGAATTAGCAGAGCAGATTAGTATAGATTACGCCGGAAAAAGCGTACATCTTATTTGCATTCTTAAAGGCAGTGCGTTTTTTTGCTGTGACCTGGCAAAATTGATTACGGTGCCGGTAACCATGGACTTTATGTCTGTGTCCAGTTATGGTGATGAGAAAGTAAGTTCAGGAAGAGTAAGAATCCTTAAAGATCTTGACGAGTCTATTCAGGATAAGGATGTATTGATCGTAGAGGATATAATTGATTCAGGCAGAACTTTGGCATATCTTACCGATTTGTTGGGAACAAGATCACCCAGAAGTTTGAATATCTGCACTTTGCTTGACAAACCTGAACGCAGGGTTACCGATGTTTATGTAAAATATGTCGGATTTGAAATTCCCGATGAATTTGTTGTGGGATATGGTTTGGATTATCAGCAAAAATACAGGAATTTGCCCTTTGTTGGTGTTATATAATCCTGGAGTTTAATATATCTATCTTAGATAGATAAATACACGTATTTAGGAGGTTATTTGGTGAGAAAACAAATGAAGGGCTACGGGTTTTACCTTGTTATTCTCGCTATCATCTTTGCAACGGTTTTCCTATCCGATAATTTTGACAATTATAATCAGACCACATATAACTACCTGAGATTCGTCAATGATGTGAAAGACGGGAAGGTAGGTTATGTTGATATATATCCTAACGAGGAAGTATATACCGGTGAAGTCAAGGTAAGATTCAAAGACCGTGACGGCAAGGAAAGCTTTCATGTGCTGGATGTAAGAGAAATAGAAAGCATCGTAAAAGAAGCGGGTATAGAGTTTAGAGTACATGACATATCAAAACCAAACTGGTTTCTAAGCTCGGTACTTCCGTATGTTTTGGTGCTTGTAGCGGTAATAGCCTTATTTTCTTTCCTGACAAATCAGGCAGCCGTCGGAGGGGGAAACAATAAAGTAATGAACTTCGGCAAAAGCCGGGCTAAGTTGATGACAGATGCAAATAAGACTACTACATTTAAAAATGTTGCCGGACTTGACGAAGAAAAGGAAGAACTATGGGAGATAGTGGATTTTCTCAAATCCCCCAAAAAATATATACAGTTGGGAGCAAGAATACCCAAAGGAGTTCTCCTTGTGGGACCTCCGGGAACAGGCAAAACCATGCTTGCCAAGGCTGTAGCCGGAGAAGCGGGAGTACCCTTCTTTTCCATTTCCGGTTCTGATTTTGTTGAGATGTTTGTCGGTGTGGGAGCTTCCAGAGTAAGGGATTTGTTTGAGGAAGCCAAGAAAAATTCACCCTGTATCGTATTTATAGACGAAATTGATGCGGTAGCAAGACGCAGGGGTACAGGTATGGGCGGAGGACATGACGAAAGAGAGCAAACACTAAACCAGCTCCTTGTTGAAATGGACGGTTTCAGCTCAAACGAAGGAATTATCGTTATGGCCGCAACCAACAGGGTAGACATTCTTGACCCTGCTATACTGCGTCCCGGCAGATTTGACAGAAAAGTAGCAGTAGGCCGCCCCGATGTTAAAGGCAGAGAAGAAATACTTCATGTTCATGCAAAAGGAAAACCCCTGGCCGACGATGTGGATCTTAAGCAGATAGCTCAGACAACAGCCGGCTTTACCGGAGCAGATCTGGAGAATCTTATGAATGAATCCGCCATAGGGGCTGCCAGGGAAAACAGAAACTATATAAACAGCGAAGACATTAAAAAAGCCTTTATAAAAGTCGGCATTGGCACGGAAAAGAAGAGCAAGGTTATCAGCGAGAAAGAAAAGAAAATAACCGCATACCATGAAGCCGGTCATGCGATTTTATACCATGTACTTCCAGATGTGGGGCCTGTATATACGGTATCTATTATACCGACCGGAAGCGGGGCTGCAGGATATACCATGCCTCTTCCTGAGAAGGACGAAATGTTTTTGACAAGAGGCCAGATGCTCCAGGAGATAATCGTGGGCCTGGGCGGAAGAGCCGCCGAAGAGATGGTGTTTGATGATATTACAACAGGTGCATCTCAGGACATTAAGATGGCTACAAAAACAGCCAGGGCTATGGTAACCCGTTACGGATTTTCTGAAGCCATAGGTATGGTCAACTATGAGCAAAACGAAGACGAAGTATTTATCGGCAGGGACTGGGGCCAGACTAAATACTACAGTGAACACATAGCAATGAAAATTGATGAGGAAGTAAGAAAAATCATAGATGATTGCTATGCCGAAGCAAAAAGGATTCTTAACGAGAACCGTGATGTGCTTGATGCCTGTGCCGAATTGCTGATAGAGAAAGAACGTATCAGCAGAGAAGAGTTCGAAGCCTTATTTGAGTCTAAGAAACAAGAAAAATTGTAAGATTTGACGAAAAAACGCTATAAATTTTGTAAAGTTTGTGCAGACTTATATTAGTTTATATGATATACTTATAACCGTAAACCCCAATACATTATATAGTTTTTTGCTACACCCCCATAAGTAACAAAATACCTTCTCCGAAAAAAGAACAGTTCTATGAACTGTTCTTTTTTTGGTTTTTATGAAATTTTTAATAATATTAAAAATATTTTACATTGAACTATATGGAATACGCAGCTTAAAAGATAATCTTAAAATTATATGAGCATATTAATATAGGCAACTAAAATTTTATAAGGGATGGAATGGATTATGCTGGTACGGTATAATTCTTTTCTTAAATATATTATGCTGTTTTTAACAGGTGGATTTATCTATGGAGGAATTGAAATAGCATTCAGAGGATATTCCCATATTTCCATGCTGGTCGCAGGAGGAATTTGTTTTATATTGATAGGCTTGATAAATGAGGTTTATACCTGGGAGATCGCCCTGGTCAGTCAAATGGTTATATCTTCCTTTGTTATAACCGCAATTGAGTTTATATCCGGCCTTATAGTAAATGTATGGCTGAAGCTGGATGTCTGGGATTACTCCGACCTGCCCTATAACCTTATGGGGCAGGTCTGCATTCTGTTTTCGGTTATATGGTTTTTTTTATCACCACTGGCAATTATATTGGATGACTATCTGCGCTACTATTTATTAGGCGAAGAAAAACCCAGGTATAAGATTTTTTGACTGCCAAATTCATTCCATTAAGTTAAATCCCCGTCCGTTATATATTGTTCTAATATGGTCTTTTATACCAGAACTTTTAGTCAAAAGGGACAAGAACACAGTATTTGTTAAGAAGTTTGTAAGGATGATAGGATAGCTTTGATTTTCTTAAACCTTCGTCTCCGGCATCGTCTTCCCGATTTATATACTTAACCTGATCCGTTATAGTGTTTTTGGCAAACTCCCTTACTATCATCTGATATGAACCGTGATAATTGCGGTCTGCTTTCTCAATATGGCAGTAAAGGGTATCATTGATTATTTCCCCAACGGACATAGCTACTATTTTACCGTCAACCTCTATAAAACCTCCTACCAGATTAAATTTACTGAAATAATCCATTAGTTCAATGGCTCTGAAAAGCTCCTCTTTAGCCAGTTTGGAAGTTTTCTTAAAATTTTTTTGATATTCGGTCAGAAATTCAATGACCCGGCTAAGATTTGCCTGGGTTATTTTTTCATATTTGTAATCGGGGTATAATTTTTTGAATCTGTTTATGTGATTGCGTTGGCCGCTGTAGCGTCTTCCTGCCATTTCAGCCAGGTCTTCGGCCATGTACAGATAGTCGGCAAAATCCCGGTTAGGCTCACCGGGTACAGTTCCCTTATATTTATCAACTAAAACTAAAACCGCTTCTTCCGGTACCGTGCAAAACCACAAAGGAATATTATTTTCCCTGCAATATGACTTCAAAGCATCCATAGCCCTGTCAATAGACCCGGAACCTGCAGGAAAAGTAAATGAGGTTCTTCCCATAAACTTAACCTTGTACATTATCATATCTTCGAATATTGTATATTGGGTATCAAAGTGATTTCGCCACATATACATGGCACCGATTGTATAGTCGGATGTGCGGCTGATTTTATATTTGAAATACTCGGCTGTCTTTAGAATATTGTCTGAATTTATCGGTTCAAAGTGCAGCATATTTTCCTCCGTAACGATATTTTAATGCTGAAGGATACAGTAAATATATGTAGAATTTTAATATATCATATAATTTGAATAATGTCCAATCTGTGCTTCATG
>CAZIHC010000184.1:0-5194 GCA_964538605.1 uncultured Herbinix sp.
TTATACATATTTTTACATATCACCTAAACAAATCAAGGAACTACCTAAAAATAATAACTACAGCAATTGCTACATATTTGGACGGGCATACAGGTATTGTTAACTGTACCGATAATTTTAATCCAAATTATATCGGTACTCAAACCGTAACTTTAACGTATAACGGAATCGTAGGAAATGCCAAAACTACGGGTACAAGGACCTGTACTGTAACTGTAACCGTAAAATCGAAAAAAATGCTATCATCATTAACAGTATTACCGACTTCACAGACAATACAGAAATATAAAAATCCGTCATTTACTGTAAAATCGATTTACAGTGACGGCACAAGCAGAATACTCAGTCCTGATGAATATACAGTGACAGGTTTTGTTGCATCAGAAATCGGAACACAAAATATAACCATATCTTATTCGGAAAATGACATCACGAAAAGTGCCTCGGTAAGTGTAACAGTAACGCCATTACAAAGAGAATGTCCGATCTGTCATAACACATATGAGTTAAATTCTGACGATACAGATCCGGGGTGCCCGTTTTGTAAAGTACTTGTTACCGGAATAGAAGTTACTCCTGATTATGTTGAGGTAACTCAAGGGGATGATCTCCCGGTTATAGTAACTGCTGTATATAAAGACGGCTCAAGGGAAATTGTAACCGATTGGATCAGTAATTATAATCCTGAAAAAGTCGGCATTCAGATTGTAACAGTCGAATATAGCGGATATGCAAAGGAAGTAACCGTGTGGGTTTATCCAAAACTTATCAGGTGTCCGGTTTGTGATACGGAATATCCGGCTACAGAAGATAATTGCCCTGTATGTGCCGTCAAAGTAATAAGTATAAGTGTGGAACCGCAAGAGCTTACGGTAATGCAGTATGATCTTATATCCCTAAATGTTACTGCTTATTTTGTAAACGGCGAGAGCCGAATTGTAGATGATTGGAGTATTGATGTAAATACCAACAGAGCCGGCACATATATTGCAACAGTAAGCTATAAAGAGGTATCTGCTACAATTAAGCTTAATGTACTTTCAGTTTTTTCAACAGAATGTCCTATATGCGGATTAAGATTTAATTTTTCGGATAGTCCAAAAGGCTGCCCGGTATGTTCGGAAGAATTAGTAGGAATAGAAGCTTATCTAACAAGCGGATCAAATATAGTACAACTTGGCTCAATACCGTCGATTGCAGTTATTCTTATCTTCCGTGATAATCACAGAGAATTTACTTATGAGAGTTATACACTGGAAGACTTTAATCCGAATGTACTGGGTTTACAGACAGTAACAGTTAAATATAAAGAATTTTCAACAACAATCATTATAGAAGTAGTTAATGCATTAGATACAATAACTTGCTCAAACGGGCATGTATATTACAATAATGCAGACGGAACGGACCCGGGTTGTCCTTACTGCCAAACAGCAGAAGATTTAAGTACAGTAGTATATTTTGCTATAACATACACATCAGAAATACTAGAAGAGATTTATGCAAACGGAAAATACTATTTTGATAAAGGAAATTATATCACTGTTATACTGACTAAAAAAGATAAATCATTATTCTATAAAATTCAAAATACATTTTTTAAAACCTCTCTAATAGGACGAAAGAAAAAATTCGTTTACGGAGGGAATATTACTTAAACATGAATAAAATATGGGAAATAGTTATTGATCTTTTTATTGGAATAATAATTATTTTTTTTTCTGTAATGTTGTATTTCGGTTTAAAAACGGAAACAGTTTTGAAATCATTATACAATAAAAATGTAGATGAATTTTTGGATAATGCCAAAAGAAAAGGTGTTATTACTATTAGTGATTACGAAAAATTTTTAAGTAAGATGGATATTGGGGGAAATATATTCGATATCAATTTAGAACACAGATTTAAAATATTGGAACCGGAGTACCGTTTTAGAACACTGGAAGAAATAATAGATGAGCAAAACAAAAATTATACCGGCTCAAATGAATACCATTACAGAGAAGTGATAACAGAAAGGCCTCATGTAGACGATCCGATAAATGATGGAAATTTAAATACGGAAACCAACGAGAGTGTACTTGAAAAAGCTATAAATACGCCGGCAGATCCAAACCATGTTCATGATGAAAATTGCTATAGTGGCCATAAACATAAAGGGGATCCTAATTTCATCCATACACACCAACATACAGCATCATGCGTGGAATTTGTTGAAATTATGTATCACGATTATAGATGTTTAAGTTGCGGTATTTATAATCATAGATTTCTGGCATCCTATTATTGGGATGAAGAAACTAAAAGTGTAAAATTAGGTATGTCTAACGGTGGAGTTTCAGAATGTATGGCATGTGGAAGCAGAAGTTTTAATGATCTAGGGGTAATTAGAGGATACAGCTATTCATGCGGATATTCGATAGATATTAATGGTGACGGATATAATGATCCGGTAGGCAGAGAAATAGCATATCAATACGTTAAATCTTTTCCTCAACCGAGAAACGTAACAACAAAACAAAATTATACATCTGGCTGTTATAAATATCACGAAATGGGATATATACCTGTTTGGTATACAGATTATAGTGGAACTCCATATTATTATGGTTATGATCTGCAAAAATTATTTACATATGGATTCAATTCCTTTTGCTCGTTACCTGCGACCATAGAATTGGAATATAGATGGGGAGAAGGAAACTACAGTTATGTAACAATACGATTTAGGCCGGAAAAGCAATCTGACGGATCATTTATTTTTCGTTGCTCATCAGGATTAAATTTGAATATTTTTGAAACCTTTCCTCCTGTAGATTTAAATAAATTTAGGCAATTATGTACCGGCAGCAGTTATGAATTGTATAATTACCTTAAAGAAAATGTAAAAAGAAGTGTTATTATACCAGATGGATATAGGTCGGAAATTAAAATGTACGGAGTTTATAAAAATTGTGATGAACCTATACATGATAGATGGTTTACAACATGTGGAAAGGAAGAGGACGGAACTATAGATTGCAGCCATATTATAGTTTCATTAACTCCTACCCATGAAAATCAAACTGTTTATGTAAATGATCCATTAATCACTACAGCTATAGCTACATATAAAGACGGATCGGCAAAAACAGTAGTATGTACAACCGAATTTTCAACATCAAATATAGGTAAAAATCAAGATGTCACATTAATATATAACTATACAATAGACGGTAATAATTACAGTATTTCATGCAAAATAAAAGTAACCGTTATTCCACGCAACAAAACGTGTTTAAAAGGCCATACATATAACTTAAATAGTGACGGAACAGATCCGGGATGCCCTTACTGTAAAGTATGGATAGAGAGTCTGCAGGTTATACGGCCGGAAACATCACCTATAGTTATTACCATTGGGACTACCCTGCAGGATAACGGTGTTGTGCTTCTTGCTACTTACATGGACGGCCATACTGAAGAAGTAACAAGCGGATATATAGATAACCTAGATAAAAATTATCTTGGTACTATGCAGGTAACAATAGGATATAAAGGGGCGTACACAACAGTCCTGGTAACTACTGTATGCAAAAAGATAATGTGTGATATATGCGGATACGAATATGACTTGTATCCCGACGGAACAAATCCCGGATGCCCAAACTGTATTCAGAAGATTCCCGTTTTTACGGGAAACATAATGGAATATGAACATATTAATCATACGGAAGAGATTTTGGAAACTTTGTATGACAGAGAGGAATATATTTTGAACATTGATGATATCTTTACCGTATCGGTAAAAAATAAAACTTCAAATATCGCCCGTATGCTTTTAAGAAAAATATATCCGTCAATATCAGACCGGTGGTTCATAATAAATAAAAGCGAATACATACTGAAAAGATAGCTTTGACTACTATGAAAACCAATTTGATATAAGGGATTAATTATGAAGATATATCATTTTGCATTAATATTCTTAATATTTTTTCTGAGTGCAGTAATAAAAACCGATATGCAAACAGGAAAATTAATAGAAATCAATAAAGAAAAAGAAGAACTGGAAAACAACCTTGTCACTGCCGTTTCTGATGCAGTCGGTTACCTTACGGAAACCGGAGCTTATGGCACAGGAACCATTAATAAAGATGAAGTTCTTATGACATTCTTTGCATCTTTATACTCTTCTTTAGGAATAATCTCAGATAAATCCGCCCAATCGGAAATTGAAATATACATACCGGTAATACTATTATGCGATACTGACGGGTTCTATGTTTATTATTATGATGAATATGTTTCATATGACGGATTGACATACATAGAACGTGTTTGGTCGGAAAAAATGCCGTATAGCTATGAAGATGAATATTTTATATATCGTTTTACTCTGACCGATATGGTCTATATATTTGATAAACACGACATTCTGAAACCGGAGGATAAATTTTTATACGTTGATTACAAGGAATTTGCAAATGAATCTTCATATGAAAATCTGAGGTTAAAATATAAAGATTGTATTCTCTTTAATGAAAGAGATTTCAATACTGTAAAAAAAGCTGCAATTATTAATAAGCTGGAAGATGTGTTGGCTTATTACACAAGCAGACACAACCACATAGCAAGCAAAAACGGAATTACTTATTCATTTTCCTTTCCTTATGGGAGAAGGGATGAATGGGCTGATTTCATAGATGATGTTAATCTTCTTGTGGTATTTCAGGGATATCCTTACGGTCCGGAAAGGGATTACAGATATAATAAAATAATATCATCCGGAGCAAACATTGTAAAAAAACCCAGATATTATGTGGAAGAAAAGAGCTGGTATAAGCTTGCTCATAAAGAGGGATGTGAAAAGATAAAAGATAACAATATGCTGCTTGAAGAAACTTTTGACAGTATAGAAGAGTGCGTAAAATTGGGTGCATTTTGCTGTGAATGCATTGAGCATGGGGCCA
The DNA here is from genome assembly GCA_964538605.1 of uncultured Herbinix sp. Taxonomy (GTDB): domain Bacteria; phylum Bacillota; class Clostridia; order Lachnospirales; family Lachnospiraceae; genus Mobilitalea. Next base: position 4,953 of record CAZIHC010000184.1, read on the forward strand.
GGGTTCCGAAACTTAGATAATTAGTAATATAAGGTACGGAGGATAAAATGTGGAAAGCATTTTAACACATTTAATTATTTCAATGTTTTCAGGTTTTTTGCTGCAACTAATTCTTCATGAAATCGGACATTTAATTTTTGGGCTATTATCAGGTTGGGATTTTCTTGTTTTTCAGATCAATAGATTTGCATTGTTATATCTAAAAAATAAAATGAGACTGGCAATAGTTAGAAGTAAAAACT
>CAZIHC010000185.1:0-5192 GCA_964538605.1 uncultured Herbinix sp.
AAAGTTGTTTTATAATAAAAGTTAATTTTAAAAGAAGGTCATCAATACAATATATGAGATTAAAATAAAAAAGTAATACTTTTATGTTCTGTAAATTTTTTTGATTTATTCGGCTGGAAATTCAGATTGATTTCTTTTAAGCACAGATAAAAATAGGCACATATCCGGTATATACTTTAAAATACGGAATTTCTTGCAAACCCATATAAAAAGTGATATGCTCATACAAGATTTAATATTTTATTTATTTGGAGGAATATTATGCTGGAAATATTAAAAGCCATCCTGCTTGGTATTGTAGAAGGAATAACCGAATGGCTGCCCATAAGCAGTACCGGGCATATGATATTGGTCGAAGAATTTATCCATCTGAATTTATCGGATGATTTCATGGAAATGTTCCGCGTAGTTATTCAGCTTGGTGCAATTTTGGCAGTGGTTATTTTATATTTTAATAAACTTAATCCTTTTTCCCCCAAAAAAAGCACTCAGGAGAAAAAAGAAACCATGAGTATATGGTTTAAGGTGATAATAGGAGTCTTACCTGCCGGTATTACGGGAGTGCTTTTTGACGACTGGTTTGACGAGCATTTTTATAATTATATTATGGTTGCCGTTATGCTTATTGTGTACGGGGTTTTGTTCATTATGGTCGAAAACAGCAATAAGGATAAAGAACCGAAGATAGTAAGCTTTAATGAACTTTCATATAAAACAGCTTTTTTAATCGGCTTGTTTCAGGTATTGGCCTTAATACCCGGTACATCCCGTTCGGGAGTAACTATTCTAGGTGCCATACTGCTTGGTACTTCCAGGTATATTGCAGCGGAATATTCATTCTTTTTGTCTATTCCGGTTATGTTTGGTGCCAGTGCATTAAAACTGCTTAAATTCGGGTTTGAATTTACAGGCCTTGAAGTTGCCATATTAATTACCGGTATGGTCGTGGCATTTATAGTATCAATTTTAGCCATAAGGTTCCTATTAAGTTATATAAAAAGAAACGATTTTAAAGTTTTCGGCTGGTACAGAATTGTCCTTGGAATTTTGGTTCTGGGATATTTTGCTGTAAAATCTTTTATGTAATTAATATAAAATATACCTTATTATAAGACCAATTTGGCCGGGATTTTAATATTATAAAGTTTTGATCTGTTTATATATCAATTAGCTTATCCTTAATTGATACGGCAAACCATTTCTTAGGAAAACCGGTGTTTCCGATTAATTTTGGTGACAGGATTTGCCTATAGTTAAGGGGGGATGTTATGTCTAAAAAAGAATTTAATAAAAATTTTAAAAAAAAATCTTTAAGGAATAATTCAAAAAAATCTATATTGTATGGTATTTTTACTTTTTTTGCTGTTGTTTCAGTGATAATTCTTTCAGTATTTGCGGTAAAGCTGATTAAATATGGAAAAGACATATTAAGCCCGTCTGAGAAGAACATTTTAAACGATTCCGATGATGTTTTTTTAGATTTGACGGATGATGATACAAATAATAACGGGGATGATATTGCCGATAAATTTGTGCAGGAAAATGACGGGAATATAAATAATGATGTATCAAATATGGACGAGCTTCAAAATACCGATGATTCAAATACAGATGTGATAGACAATATTAATACAGAAATAAAGAATGATTCGAATAATGGTGCAAGCGATAAAAAGAATGAAGATATTCCCATAAAAGAAGACAAGAATGATCCACAGCATGAAAATTCCGAAGGGATAGTAATAGATGTCAGGGATATTGAAAAAGCAAAGGACGAAACAGATGAAATCACTTTCGGTATAGATGTGTCCAAATGGCAAGGGATTATCGATTGGAAAGAAGTAAAGGATGCCGGTGTGGAATTTGCCATAATACGTATTGGCTACAGAACCCAGGTTGACGGAAAAATAATCGAGGATCCTTACGCCAGGTATAATCTTCAACAGGCACAAAAATACGGCATAAAACTTGGAGCATATTTCTTTTCGACTGCCGTAAACGAGAAAGAAGCAAAAGAAGAAGCAAAGTGGGTTGTTGATTTTTTAGCACCGTATAAAATTACTTATCCTGTGGTCTATAACTGTGAAGGATTTACGGACCCTGAAAACAGACAATACGGAATGACTAAAGAAGAAAGAACCAAACTGGTAATAGTTTTTCTTGACTATATTAAGGAAAGCGGTTATACGCCCATGTTTTATGCCGCTAAAGGTGAACTGGAAAACAACAGGGATTGGGATACGGTACAGCTTACTAAAAAATATAAAATATGGGTTGCCCAGTACAGCGATTTTATCGATATTTCCAATCCGAAATCTACTTATTCCGGTTCATATGATATGTGGCAGTATACAAGCAACGGAAGTGTGCCTGGAATTAAAGGCCCGGTAGATTTGAATGTGGCTTATTTCGGATATAAGAGTGAAGCAAAGGCAAAAGATGAAAAATCATTGGAAGAAGTTACGCCTGATCCGGCAGCATTAATTAAATTTACCGAAGTAAACGAAATCGTAACTGCAAAAGAAGTTACCAACCTGCGTAATATACCCAGCCTTGACAAAGGCAGTAAGGTTATAGAGGTCCTTTATTATGGGGATACTGCAACAAGGACCGGAATTGCAGATAACGGGTGGTCCAGGGTGGAGTACAAGGGTAAAACCCTGTATGCCATATCCAGTTATCTGACCACTGATTTAAATTACCAAAATAATTCCAAGCCTACAGTCGATAATCCCGAAGCGGGTATTACTTTTACGGAAGTAAATGAGAAAGTTACAGCCAAGATAAAGACCAATTTAAGACTTGTACCCAGTACCGAAAGTGACGATACGATAGTCGCAACCATAGAGCATGGAATTATTATTACAAGAACCGGCATAGGAAGCAACGGTTGGTCAAGAGTGGAATATGAAGGACAGACCGTATATGCGGTAACTTCTTATCTTGAAGTTGTAAATGTGGAAAGTCAAAATTAGCATTTTGTGTATTATAAACTAAAGCATGTAATTTAAAATCAGCATTAATACGGCAAGAGTGATAGCATTTATAATCTTAGATCTATATAAACGGGAGGCTATTTTAACCAGATATGCCGCTGACTGTAAAGCTGATGGCATTATTGTAGTTTCTCCGTATTATTTTTCATTGTTCCAGGAAAGTATCGAAGCTTATTTTGATGATAGATACTATTCTTCCTGAATTTCCGGATTTTGAAATTTATTCCGGATATGACGATTATTTTGCCCGAAATGTTCTTAGCGGCGGAAGCGGTGCAATAGGCGGATTAACCAATATAGCGCCTGAGATAGGCTCCGGCTGGGTAAAAGCATTTAAGGAAAATGATATAGAGAAAATATCTTATTATCAGAAGCAAATGGATAACCTGGCTAGTTTGTTTGATTTCGGCGTGCCTTTCGTTCCTCTTGTTAAAAAAGCAATGGTATTAAAAGGATTACCCATGGAAGATATCTGTATGCCTCCGTTAAAAGAGCCGACAAAAGAGCATATAGAGCTGATCAGGGATATATTAAATAAAATTTCAAAGATTTAATTCTGACGTAAAGTAACGGGACTTAAAAACCTGATTTTTATCGAAAGAACAGGTATTTTAAGTCCCGTTTTATTATACAGGATTAAATTGGAAGAATAAAAAACCGTTTATCAATTGCTATAATACATAACAGTAATTTAATTAAGTTTTAATCGGTGTAATTATCAAAATAGCCCTGAACCAGTATTATCGGGGTTCCTTTGTCGCCGCTTCCGGAAGTCAGATCGCATAATGAGCCGATTAAGTCTGTCAGCCTTCTGGGAGTAGTGCCCTGGGAAATTTCTTTGCCTACCAGGTCGTCGCTTTTGTTTCTGATATATTCGGAAACGGCATCTTCCAGCACTTTTCCCTGAAGATAAGGGAAGTAATTGTCGGCGATATATTTGAGTTTTACTTCTTTAGGCTGGCCGGCTAAACCGGCGGTATAAGCAGGGGACACGACAGGGTCAGCCAGTTCCCAAATCTTACCCATAGGATCTTTAAAAGCTCCGTCACCGTAAATCATAACCTCAACATTTTTGCCCGTAAGTTCTTTAATTCTCATGCTTATTTTATCCACTACAGGCTGACAGTCACGGGGGAAAAGCTTAATTGTATCTTCGGTTGCCTTATTACTTCCCAATAATCCGTAGGTTTCATTGTAGCCGCTGCCGTTAACGCTGGTTGAAAGAATATTGTCCAAGCCGTATACGGTTTCGGCTCCCGCATTTCTTAACAGCCTTTTTGTGCGGGCTCTGGAATGTATGTCGCAGCAAAGGACATGTTTGGTATAATTGAGAATTGCACGGCAGTCATTTGCCAGGATAATTTCAACCTCACAGCCTTCAGCCTGAATTATGTTTTTATAATATTCTATATAATCTATTCCTGTGAACGGATGTCTGACATATCCGAATAACTCGCGGTATTTATACTCAGTAAGTACGTCTGACCAGGGATTTATGCCTTTTTCATCCAATGAATCTATATCTATCAGATGATTTCCAACTTCATCCGACGGATAGCTGAGCATAAGTATTATTTTTTTGGCACCTCTTGCGATTCCTTTAAGACATATGGAAAATCTGTTCCTGCTTAAGATAGGGAAAATAAGACCTATAGTTTTGTTTGCAAATTTTGCTTTAATATCAGCCGCAATTTGATCTACAGTAGCGTAGTTTCCCTGGGCACGGGCCACTACAGCCTCGGTTATTCCGATTACATCTCTGTCGTTTAGTTGAAAGTTCTCCTGTTTTGCGGCATCAAGGACACATTTTACAACGATTTCAACAATGTCGTCTCCTTGACGGATGATAGGAGCACGAATTCCTCTGGATACGGTTCCGACTAATCTGCCCATAAACTTCACTCCCTAATGTAATTTTGCTCATTTATAGAGCCATTTTTTATCAGTTATTAGTATATCATTAATTTTATCGTTAGTAAAACAAATAGTATTTATATCAGGCATAAGCTGTACTTATGTCATTTCCGCAAAAGAAGAAGTATTTTTTATTTATTATTATTCATAAGCAGTATATAAATTATGGATATAAAAAATTTTAATCAGTTATTTTTAAAACTAAAGATATTAAAAAATTATTTTACGAAAATAAATATTAAATTATTTAACATATTAAAAATAATTGGGATTAAATTAAAA
>CAZIHC010000186.1:0-5180 GCA_964538605.1 uncultured Herbinix sp.
TATCCATATAACGTCTTTTTCCCGTTTAAACCATGTAAGCTGCCTTTTGGCATAATGCCTGGTATCTCTTTTTATCGTGTATATGGCTTCTTCCAAGGTACAATTCCCTTCAAGGTAATCTATAATTTCCTTATATCCTAATCCCTGCATAGATACCATATCCTTTGTATAGCCCATATCCCTAAGACGCTTTACCTCATCTACAAGACCTTTATCAATCATAATGTCTACTCTCTTATTGATGCTTTCATAAAGTTTATCCCTGTCTTTGTTCAAAACAAAATATCTGTACAGATACGGGGATTCTTTAGATCTTTGGGCTTCGTTATGGGCTGATATGGGCTCTCCCGTATGCTTTATATATTCCAGGGCCCTGATTACTCTTTTAACATTATTGGGGTGAATTGCTTTGGCACTGGCAGGATCTTTGTTTGCCAGCATATCGTGCAGATACTGTGGGCCGTATTTTTCGGCAAGTTCTGCAAGTTCATCGCGATATGAATTGTCAGGGCTGGTTTCTTCAAATTCAATGTCATATAAAACAGCCTGAATATAAAAGCCTGTTCCTCCTACAAGTATGGGGATTTTATTTTTATCGTGAATAGCATTAATATATTTTTTAGCATATTCCTGAAATTTTACGACATTAAATTCCTCATCCGGCTCAAATTCACTGATAAGATAGTGGGGAATACCCTCGGTTTCTTCGGGAGTAATCTTTGCCGTCCCGATATCCATATACTTATAAACCTGCATTGAATCTGCAGAAATAATTTCCCCATCCACAGCCTTGGCCAGGCTAATCGACAGGGAAGTTTTACCCACAGCCGTGGGACCTGTTAATATTATCAGGGGTTTTTTGCTCATGTAGTTTCACCATCTATACAATTCTCTTAAATTTCTTTTCCAGTTCATATTTGCTCATAGATATTATAACCGGCCTGCCGTGGGGGCAGTTGTAAGGATTTTCAAGGGTTAAAAGCTCATTTATTAATGCAGAGGCTTCTTCAAGAGAAAATTCATGATTGGCCTTTACGGCAGCCTTGCAGGCCAGGGATGCGGTTTTTTCAAGAACGGATTCAGGGCTGGGTTGCCTTAAGCCTGAAATCTCCTGAGTCAGTTCGTCGACAAATTCAAGAAATAAATCCTTGTCTGACAAATTATACAAATCTGCCGGAACCGCTCTTAAAGAAAATTCGTTGCCTCCGAAATGTTCTATTTCATATCCAAGCTTTTTTAATACTTCCTCATGGGCCGAGATTGCCTCCTGCTCCGACAGGGAAAGGGTAAGCACAATGGGCGGCATAAGCATTTGAGAAGTATGTCTGTTCTCTCTTGCTGCGGCAAGAATTCTTTCATATAAAACCTTTTCATGGGCGGCATGCTGGTCTATGATATAAAGATCGTTTTTATATTCCACTAGCCAGTAAGTGGAAAATACCTGACCGATAATTTTATGGTCACAAGCAGCTTTGGAAGATAAAAACGGAGTCTGTGTAATGTCATCATTTTCTGCAAATAAATCAAGCTGTTTGGCAGCAGATATATCAGGAAAATCTTTGATAAAAGATAAATTAGTCTTATTAGTCTTCTCCGCTTCAGGTATTTTGGGCTTGTCTTCTACATTTGGTGCAGAGTTTCCTTGCATATTCTGCTTATCTGATAAACCGGATATATCTCTGTCGGCATATGTTTGATAATTATTAATCTCCTTAGTCTTATCAGAAACAGTGTAATTATCGCCATCCTTAACAAGGCTATCGGCATGAATAGCTAAAAGGATGTCTTTATTATTTTGAGATTGGTCTGATATCTCATGATTTTTTTCATATTCACCCGACATATTATGATTTGCCAGGGTTTCCAAAGCTTTAAGCTGGTTTAACCTGTTCTTTTCAAACGGTTCCGGAAGTTTTTTTGCTGCCGGTATTTCCGGTGCTTTTTCTTCCGTTAGGCTGATATGCGGTATAAGTTCTTTTCCCGACAGGCTTTCTTTTATTATTTTATAAGTTATTTCATAAACATCATCGGAATTTTTAAGTTTTAATTCCAGTTTTTGAGGATGGACGTTTACATCCAAAAGCGACGGGTCTATCTCGTAATACAGGGACGTAAAAGGATATTTATGCTGCATCATATACGGTTTATAAGCGTCCTCTATAGCTTTGGTAATAACATAATTCTTTATATATCTTCCGTTGATAAAATAATTCATAAAGTTTCTGTTACCCCTGCTTATGGTGGGCTTGCCTATAAAACCGCTTACTTTTACGTCACCGGAAAAATGCTCGACGTATAATAGTTCTTTTGAAATATCCCGCCCGTAAATTTGGTAAAGCACGTCCTTAATATTATTATTGCCCGATGATTGAAGAATTAACTTATTATTTACAATAAATCTGAAAGATATACCGGGATGGGACATTATAAGTTTTTCCATCAGGTCATTTATATAGCCGGCTTCCGTTTTGGCTGATTTTAAAAACTTTCTTCTGGCCGGCGTATTGAAAAACAGATTGCGAACTATAATAGTTGTACCGTCGGGACAACCGATTTCTTCCAGGGATTTTTCTTCGCCCCCTTCGATTATGTAGCGATAGCCGTTTAATGAGGAGGGCTCCTTGGTAATAAGTTCAACCTGGGATACGGCAGCTATGCTCGAAAGGGCCTCTCCCCTAAATCCCAGGCTTTTTATATCAAACAGGTCTTCCGCTGTTCTAATTTTGCTTGTGGCATGGCGCATAAATGCCAGGGGAATATCGTCCTTTGCTATGCCTGTACCGTTATCGGTTATTCTGATAAAACTCAAGCCGCCTTCTTTAATTTCAACAGTTATGGCAGTAGCTTTGGCATCAATAGAGTTTTCGATAAGTTCTTTTACCACTGCCCTGGGGCGCTCCACTACTTCGCCCGCGGCAATTTGATTTATGGTGTTTTCATCCAGAATACGGATTAATGACATGGCGGCCATCCTTTCTGTTTATATTTATCTGCTGTTATATCCTTTTTCGTATTTTTTTCTGATATTGGTATAACTTATTTAAAGCGTCAATCGGGGTAAGCTTATTTATATCCAGATCCCGTATCTCCGTAATAATATCTTCGTTTCCCGAAACCGAAAACAATGACAATTGTTCTAACGGCAATGTTTCCTGAGTAAACTCGTCTTTAGGTTTTTGTGAACCGGCTGAAATGGATTTTGCCTTTAAGGCCAAATCATTACCGAGAAGCTGTTCTATAATTTCATTGGCCCTTTTAAGAACCGCAGCGGGAACTCCCGCCAGTTTTGCTACCTGGATGCCGTAGCTTTTGTCTGCTCCCCCTTTTACTATCTTTCTAAGGAAAATAATATCGTCACCCTGCTCCTTAACGGCTATGCAGTAATTGTTGACCCCGTCAATCTTTCCTTCCAGTTCGGTCAGTTCGTGGTAATGGGTTGCAAACAGAGTCTTGGCTCCAAGTACACCGGTATTACTTATATATTCGACAACAGCCCAGGCAATGGACAGTCCGTCATAGGTGCTGGTACCCCTTCCGATTTCGTCTAGTATAAGCAGGCTGTTTTTTGTGGCATTTCTTAAGATGTTGGCCACTTCGGTCATCTCCACCATAAAGGTACTTTGACCTCCTGCCAGGTCGTCGGATGCTCCTACTCTGGTAAATATTCTGTCCACAATGCCTATTTTTGCACTGTCTGCAGGTACAAAGCTTCCTATTTGGGCCATAAGGACAATGAGGGCGGTCTGCCTCATATAAGTGGATTTTCCCGCCATATTGGGGCCTGTTATAATGGAGATGCGGTTTTTATTGTTATCAAGCAAAGTGTCATTTGCCACAAACATATCGTGAGATATGGTTTTTTCCACCACAGGATGCCGGCCGTTTTTTATATGTATATATCCGTCTGTGTTTATTTCCGGACATACGTAATTATTCTGTTCCGCAACCAATGCGAAAGAGGCAAAGACGTCAAGCTTTGCTATGGCTTTGGCTGTCTTTTGAATTCTCTTTACTTCCAGGGCAATCTTATCCCTGATTTCACAGAATAAGTCGTATTCCAGAGAAAAGAGCTTTTCCTCCGCCCCGAGAATTATATCTTCCAGTTCTTTTAATTTGTCGGTGGTGTACCGTTCCGCATTGGCCAGGGTCTGCTTTCTTATCCAGTCTTTCGGAACCAGGTCCTGATAAGAATTGGTCACTTCCAGGTAGTAACCGAAAACCCGGTTATATTTTATTCTCAAATTTTTAATTCCTGTAGCTTCCCGTTCTTTTGCCTCCAGTTCCATAAGCCAGTCTTTTCCTTCCGTCTTGGCTTTTCTTAAACGGTCAACCTCCGCATTATATCCGTCTTTTATGATGCCCCCTTCTTTTATGTTAATAGGAGGATCATCTTTAATGGAATCATCAATCAGCTTATAAATGTCCGAAAGATCATCCAGTTCATCATAAATTTCTTTAATAAGTTTGCTGTCAAAATTCTTTATTAAGAATTTGATATGGGGAAGGGTTTCAAGGGATGTTTTAAAAGCAATTAAATCTCTGGGATTGGCGCTTTTGTAGCTGATTCTTCCCATCAGCCGTTCAAGGTCATAAATGGTGTTTAAATATTCCCTTATCTCTTCCCTGGTAATCACATTTTCCTTTAATTCCTTTACGGCAGAAAGCCTTTCCTTAATTAAATCATAATCGATTAAAGGCTGTTCCAAATAGCTTCTTAGAAGCCTTGCACCCATGGCTGTTTTGGTCTTATCTAAAACCCATAGTAATGAACCTTTTTTCTGTTTATCCCTGATGGTTTCGGTAAGCTCCAGATTTCGCACGGTTGAGCTGTCAAGGAGCATGTACTTGTCATAAGTGTATGGGGTGAGCTTTGTTATGTGAGTAAGGGTGTTTTTTTGAGTTTCTTTTAAATACTGCATTATGCTGCCTGCAGCAATAACTCCGATGGTATAGTCCTTAAGGCCGATTCCGTCAAGAGTTGCAACACCGAAATGCTCCATTAAAGCTCTTATACATAAATCGTCGTCAAAATACCAGGGGTCCAGGGGAGAAAGAGAAAGATTGTTTATGGATTTGACGGCCTGTATGTCAATTCCGGAAACCATAAATGAATCGTTACATATAATTTCCGACGGTGCCCACTTGTATATCTCGTCCAATAGTTTTCTGTTATTGTCTAT
>CAZIHC010000187.1:0-5172 GCA_964538605.1 uncultured Herbinix sp.
TTTCCGGCACCGTTTTTACCAAGCAAACCGACTATCTTACCGTATTCAATAGAAAAACTTATATTTTTCAGAGCAACCACATTCCCATATGACTTGCTTAAATTTCGAACTTCCAGTATCTTATCCACCTATCTCACCTGTTTCCTGAAAACTATAAGTAAGATTATTTCCAGGCATAATTATCGCATCTTTCCATTTTTATGCAATAGGAGGAACGGGCAAACTTTTTGCTCAAAACTCCTATTTTACGGGTATTGCAAGTGGATTTATTAATGCTGCTTCATACTGATAAACATATACAAAGAACCCCTGTCGAACATAATTATCACAAGGCACACCGACACCTTCGGTTTTTGCAGAAGAAATCATGGAAGATGATCCTCCGCCTTCGATATTTGTTGACGGTGAATTGTATACCTTTTTTGATACTGAGAAAGGAAGCAGAATGAATACCGATAACTTGGGATATTTAGGTAGCGTGATAGCCGTTACAGACAAAGTAAGAGACTGAAGCCTGATTCCGAAAGAAGATTTTTACTCAAGTTCTTTTCCGGTGGGTACCGAAATTTACAGAATAGATGAAAATTCGCTGTATATAGAATATACTTTATATGACACAAACGGGAATTCCATGGGGTTATATTCCGGAATTGGTTACAGAGAGGATGAATAATTTGCCTAAAATTAATCAATTTAATACGTATATAAAAATACTAAATTTCACATATATTAAATTTACGGCAGAGAAATTATAATCTTTGCAGGCCATTTTACAGAATTGCGGAAAAATAGTTATAAAAAACCCGCCCATTATTGTATAAACTGTAATCTATAAACTGTTTCAGAAACAGTTGCAAAGAAGGAAGTGTAATAATCTAATTGAATATATGATTTTAATTAAAATATTCAAAGATAAAAAGTAAGATTATGGGGAGAAGAAAGACGCTTATAATACGTCCATCTTCTCCCCATTTACAACAAAGGGTGTTTTATGCCTTGTTTTGATTTAAACCTATAATTATCTGAAATATTCAACTCCAGAATCAAATATATGCTGGTTTTGATTTCCGCTTATATTGATAGCTACATAATCTCCTATTCTTTCTGAGTGAGTCATCTTGCCGAGAACCCTGCCGTCAGGGCTTATGATTCCCTCGATGGCGTAATATGATCCGTTTGGATTATATTCGTCATCTGTGGTAGGGTTTCCGTTTATGTCAACGTATTGAGTAACCACCTGCCCGTTTTTAAATAATTTATCTATCCATTCTTTGCTTGCTACAAAGCGTCCCTCCCCATGGGATGAAGGTATTGAATATATGCCTCCAAGCTCTGCTTTCATTAACCAAGGAGATGCATTGCTTACAACCTTTGTATAAACAGTTTTGGATACATGGCGTCCGATTTTGTTGGTTATCAGAGTCGGCGAATCTTCATCCTGCGGTCTTATCTCGCCGTAAGGTACCAGGCCCAGTTTTATCAGTATCTGAAAACCGTTACATATACCCAGGGCCAGACCGTCCCGGTTGTATAGCAAATCATTTACCGCTTCTTTTATAATTTCATTTCTGAAAATTGTGGCAGCAAATTTACCTGAGCCGTCCGGTTCATCACCTGCCGAAAATCCGCCGGCAAACATTATTATCTGAGCTTTTCTTATGGCTTTTTCAAAGTTCTTTACAGATTCTCTTATATCGTCCGCATTCATGTTTGCAAAAACGACCGTCTCCACTTCGGCCCCTGCTGCCTCAAATGCCTTCATGGTATCATACTCACAGTTGGTACCGGGAAATACAGGAATAAATACCCTCGGTTTTGCCACCTTGTTCTTAGCCACATAAACTTTTCCCACATCAAAAAGTTTGGTTTCAAAGGTTTTCACATTTCTTTCCGTACTGGTAGGATATACACCCTCTAAAGTTTTGCTCCAGGCCGAATAAGCCTCATCAAGGGTAATAGTTGCATCACCATATTTTAATGCTTCATCTGCTGTAACTTCACCTATTACATCATAGTCTTCCGTTGTAAATCCGTATTCGGACAACAATAATACGTCCTTGGCTTTTATCTCTGCTATTATACTTCCGTAGTCCGGAAGGAAAAGCTCATTTTCCTCAAGAGAAGCATTCAATTTCACTCCCAGCTTATTGCCGAAAGCCATCTTGCTTACTGCTTCAACTATTCCTCCAAAGCTTACGGCAAATGCTGATACTATCTTTTTATCCTTCATCAGTTTATGTAAATTGCCGTACAAGGATTTAACCTGTTCGTATACCGGCAAATCATAGGCGTCTTTTTTAATGTTAAATTTTACAATCTTATTTCCCGGGTATTTAAACTCCGTTGTTACGATATCCCCGGCCAGGGCCATATCAACCGCAAAGGATACCAGGGTAGGCGGAACATCTATATCATTGAAAGTTCCTGACATGCTGTCTTTACCGCCTATGGCTGCAAGCCCGAGTTTAATTTGTGCATCGTAAGCCCCAAGCAGAGCTGCCAAAGGTTCGCCCCAACGTTTCGGGTCTGTTCCGAGCCTTCTGAAATATTCCTGGAAGGTAAAGCGAATCTTTGAATAATCTCCACCCGAAGCCACTATTTTTGCCACTGATGATATTACCGCATACACAGCACCATGAAACGGAGACCAACTGGAAAGGTAAGGATCAAATCCATAGCTCATCATGGATACGCTGTCACATTTTCCTTCCAATACAGGCAGCTTTGCCACCATGGTCTGTATAGGAGTCCTCTGGTACTTTCCGCCGTATGGCATGGTAACTGTAGAAGCTCCTATGGAGCTGTCAAACATTTCTACCAGGCCTTTTTTGGAACATATGTTAAGATCGGCCAAAGCTTTTAACCATTTTTCTTTTATACTTATATTTTCGTGAATAAAAGGCAAAGCTCCCAGTTTAAAATAATTATTATCTTTGTCAGGAATGGTTACAAAAGCATCCGCTTCCTGATGGGCCCCGTTGGTATTTAAAAATTCCCTGGAAATGTCGACAATTTTTTTACCTCTCCATTCCATAATCAGCCTTCCGGTATCGGTTACCTCAGCCACTGCCACAGCTTCCAGGTTTTCTTCTTCGGCATATGACATAAATTTACCGACATCTTCGGGACTTACTACAACAGCCATTCTTTCCTGGGATTCTGAAATTGCCAGTTCGGTTCCGTCAAGGCCCGCATATTTTTTAGGTACCTTATCCAAATATATATGAAGTCCGTCAGCCAGCTCTCCTATTGCCACTGATACACCGCCGGCTCCGAAATCATTGCATTTTTTTATAAGAAGGCAGACTTCAGGCCTTCTGAACAATCTTTGAATTTTCCGCTCGGTGGGAGGATTTCCTTTTTGTACTTCGGCCCCGCAGGTATCTATAGACTTGGTTGTATGAATTTTTGACGAACCGGTAGCACCTCCGATACCGTCTCTTCCGGTTCTTCCTCCCAGAAGTATAACTATGTCCCCCGGTTCGCATTTTTCACGTTTTACATATTTTCTGGGGGCAGCTCCCATAACGGCACCGATTTCCAGCCTTTTTGCCACATAACCGGGATGATAAACCTCATCCACCAGGCCTGTCGCAAGCCCGATCTGATTTCCGTATGAACTGTATCCTTTTGCCGCCTCGATACATATCTTCCTTTGAGGAAGCTTACCTTTCATGGTGGCTTCAATAGGTTTGGTAGGATCGGCAGCTCCGGTGATCCTCATAGCCTGATAGACATAGCCTCTGCCCGATAAGGGGTCCCGGATGGCACCGCCAAGGCAAGTGGCGGCACCTCCGAAAGGTTCAATCTCGGTAGGATGGTTATGTGTTTCGTTCTTAAAGAATACAAGCCACTCTTCCGTCTTACCGTCTATTTCCACAGGAACAATTATTGAGCAGGCATTGATTTCCTCGGATACTTCCATGTCATCCAGCATGCCGTCGGCTTTAAGTTTCTTCATAGCCAAAGTAGCTATATCCATAAGGGAGATGTATTTATCATCCCTGCCTTTATAAAACTTTTCCCTGTCATTGGTATAACAGAAAAATGCAGCCTTTATCGGTTCTGTATAATACCCTTCTTCAAACTTAATGTCCTTAAGTTCCGTTAAGAAGGTAGTATGTCTGCAATGGTCGGACCAATAAGTATCAAGTACGCGGATTTCGGTTATATACGGATCTCTTTTTTCCGTATCCCTGAAATAATTCTGAATATGGCGAAGGTCAGCCAAAGTCATTGCCAGATTAAGGGAATCGTACAGTTTTTTCAGATCTTCATCGTTCATATTTATAAAACCCGAAAGTATTTCTACATCCTCAGGTTCTTCAAATTTTGCAACCAGGGTATCGGGTTTTTCTTCGTCCGTTTCTCTGGAATCTACCGGATTAATACAATAAGCCTTTATTTTTTGAAATTCTTCATCGGAAATATCTCCGGATAAAACGTATGTAGTAGCCGAACGGATTACAGGTTCTTCGTTTTCATTAAGAAGCTTTAAACATTGCTCCGCGGAATCCGCCCTTTGGTCAAACTGTCCGGGAAGATATTCTACTGAAAATATTCTGTCACCCGGGTTTATAGGAAGATATTCTTCAAATAAAATATCAACAGGCGGTTCCATAAAAACCGTATTCAATGCCTTTTCGTATGTATCATCACTTACATTATCTATCATATATCTGTTAAGTACTCTGACTGATTTCAGCCCTTTTATCCCCAAATAGTTCTTTAACTCCACTTCCAGTTCTTTTGCACGGACAGCATAGGGTTCTTTCTTTTCTACATAAATTCTTCTTACGCTGCTCATTAACAATCTCCTGTTCCTTATGATATATGTTATTTATGATAATTTTTAAATTATTCATGTATAATTGTCCATCATTTTCTTGCATTATAACATAAGTTGTCTTATAATTAAAATTAATATATGTAAATGCTTTTATTAGGAATTCTAATATATGTAAATGTATATAATCGGTGGTGTTGCCCGCTTGCAGGAGTTCAGGCTTAAGTTCCACTGATTATAACAAAGGAGGAACTGTTTTGGATATTAATTACGAACTGTATAAGGTATTCTATTATGTGGCAAAAAGCCTAAGTTTTTCTGAAGCCGCTGAAGCTTTGTTTATATCCCAGTCGGCGGTCAGCCAATCCATTAAAACCTTGGAAAAA